>DBFSDV010000029.1:0-62160 GCA_048417135.1 Candidatus Limivicinus sp.
TACCAAACTGTTCTGCGGCTACTGTGGAGCCTACCTCTGCGGAGAGAGCGGCACCAGCCGGACAGGAAATACCCACCGCTACTACAAGTGCGTATCCGTGAAAAAGAAGCGCACCGAGTGCCATAAAAAGTCTGTCCGCAAAGAGTGGACCGAGGATTTGGTGGTCAACGAAACTATGAAGATGGTAATGGACGATGCCGCCATTGAAGCCATCATATCCATGCTGATGGACTTGCAGGACAGGGAGAATGTAAACTTGCCGCTCTATGAACAACAGCTGCGGGAGGTGGACACGGCTATTAAAAACCTGTTGAACGCCATCCAGCAGGGAATCTTGACCAAGTCCACGAAAGGCCACCTGGAAGAACTGGAAGCTACGAAAGAGGAACTGGAAACTAAGATTGCCTGCGAGAAGCTGGCGAAGCCCAAGGTGAGCGCCGAGTTTATGACCTTCTGGCTCCACCGCTTCCGCAAGCTGGATGTGCGGCAAAAGTCCCACCGTAAGATGCTGATTGACACTTTTATCAATGCCACTTTCCTGTATGATGACAAGATGGTGATAACCTTCAACTATAAAGACGGGACGGACACTGTCACTTTTGATGACCTCAAAACCGCGCTGGATAAGGGAAAAACAGGTTCGGATTTGGATTGCTCAACTGCACCAGAAATCCCCAGCCCGTCCGGGCTGGGGATTTCTGGTGCCGGTGACCCCAACCGAGAAGCGGCCCCGGCGACGGGAGCGCAGCGACCTAGTCCCCGGAGGGGATTCGAGTCCGGTCACCCCCTGTCCAGGCTGGGGATTTCCGCTGCCGGTGACCGCAGCTTGTCAAAAAACCCCTTACAGGCTTTTTTGACTGCGCTTCTCCCGCCAAGCATTTTGCCCTTGGCAAAATGCTGCTTCGCTCGAAAAGCCTTGATTTTCAAGGCTTTTCTGTGGCTGGTTATTGAAACGCGAGGCGGGCCTTGTCCCCTCGCGCTCCCCCGCTACTCCATTATTTTGAACCAAAGCATAATTTTTTGACAGCCTTTCCAACCTGTAAGCGGCCCCGGCGACGCCGGCGCAGTCAAAAATATGAATTGTCTCAATGTTTATTGCATTTGGAGGCTTCTTGTGCTTTACTATCCATATAAAAACAACGTTGAGGTGTAAGCCGCAAAGGAGGCCGGGCAATGAGGGATAAACGGAGGAGCCTGTTTGCTGAGCTCCCCTGCGGGCTCTGCTTTGCGCTGGGCTTCCTTGCCTTCATGCTGACGGAGGCGCTTATAAACGAACGCTGTGCCCTTGTCCTGGGAAGCGGAGCCGTAAACGCCGTATATGCTTTCGGGCTGGTCTGTACGGCGGCGGGCTTTGCCTCCTTTCCTCTGCTCTGCAGGAGCTGCAAAAGGGAGAGAGCGAGAAAAGCGGCCCTGCTCATCGCCGGAGCGCTGTGCCTTGCGGCAGCCGTGGTTCTGCCGGCTGCTGACCGGCCGGCGCTTTTCCTGACCGGTTCCGCTGCGGCCCTGCTGCTGACCGGCCATATCGGCGGCTGGGTGTATTACGAAACGGCAAAGCGCTTTGCCGGAAGCCCATATATGGGGCGGATGCTGGGCGCCGGCATGGGGGCAGCTATCCTTTTGCAGTTTGCGGTGCAGAAGCTGGCGCCGCACCGGGCGGTCTTCACGCTCAGCATCCTCCTGAGCCTGGCCTATGTGATATGCTTCATCCTGCGGACGAGGGGGGCCCCGGGCCGGGAAGCTCCGCCTCCCCGGCCCGGCGGCGGAAGGGACCGGAAAACGGCAGCCGCCCTGTCAGCTGCCGTGGTGCTGATGAGCCTTGTGGTGGGGATGACGGACAGCGTGCTCACCGCCTTCAACGCCGAAAGGTCCTATGACATATACAGCGGAGTCCGGCTGTTCTATGCCCTGGGACTGGTCCTGGCAGGCTTTATTGCGGATATAAGGGACAGGAGCTATCTCCCCCTTGCCACGGTCTGCGCCATGCTGCTGTCCACCGTCAGCATGTTCTTCCTGTCGGAAGAGCTCAGCTACTTTGCGGGCACTGCGCTGATGTACCTGTACAGCGGCTTCTATGTCATCTTTTTCACCGTGATGTTTCTGGACTATGCTCCGGAAAGCGGCTGCCCCCAATTATGGGCCGGCATGGGGCGCATCCTGCGCAGCCTTACGGTGGCGGCCACCGTCCTTCCGGCTCTGAGAGTCTATGACGCTGGGGGCAGTACGGTCCTGGCCGTGGGCAGCTGCCTGATCTCCATCGGCATCCTGCTGGTGCTGCTGCCGTATCTGGGCCGTGCGGTCAAGGCCACGGAGCAGGACGGGGAACCGCTCCGGGGACAGGGGAGCTCGCCCCGGGAAAGGCTGAGGCTGTATGCCCAGAGCCGCTCTCTCACCCCCAGGGAAACGGAGGTGCTGGAGCTGCTCCTGACCACCGACGACGACCTGCAGGGCATAGCCGACAGCATGTATATTTCCAGGCGTATGGTCCAGCGCTACGTCTCCTCCATTTATGAAAAGACCGAAACAAAGACCCGGCTCGGCCTGTTCCAGAGCTTTATCAATTTCACAGCAGACTGATGTCCCTTAAAAATGCCGCTTCCCACGGGAAAGCAGTATTTGAGACTGTCAAAAAGCCTCGCAGAGTTTTTTCGCCGCAGCGAAAAAATAATTTCAATCGTTTTCCGCGGCGACATGTGCGTCGCGGAAAACACTTCTCACGGAGCTGAGTGTCGAATTGTACGCCCTAGGCGTACAACCGAGGCATGAAGCGAAGTGCAAGCCCTTTGGTCAAAGAAGGCATAGCCTTCTTTGACAAGCTGAATAGAGCCGGGCTTTTGCCCGGCTCCTTTTGATATTGACTTACTTGGTGCCGAAGATACGGTCGCCTGCGTCGCCCAGACCGGGGACGATGTAGCCGTGGTCGTTGAGCCGCTCGTCCAGGGCGGCCACGAAGATGTCCACATCCGGGTGATCCTTCTGCATACGCTGCACGCCCTCGGGAGCGCCGATGATGCACATGAGCTTGATGTGCTTTGCGCCGGTCTCCTTCAGGAAGGTGATGGCGGCGGAGGCGGAGCCGCCGGTGGCCAGCATGGGGTCCACCACGATTATATCCCTCTCCTTGATGTCGGGGGGCATCTTGAAGTAGTACTTCACAGGCTCCAGGGTGGCGGGGTCCCGGAACAGGCCCACATGGCCCACCTTCACGTTGGGCATCATGTTCACCATGCCGTCCACCATGCCCAGGCCGGCCCGGAGTATGGGGACCACGGCCAGCTTCTTGCCGGCGATGCGGCGGCACTTGGCCACGGCCACGGGGGTCTCCACTTCCACTTCCTCCAGGGGCAGGTCCCTGGTGGCCTCGTAGCACATCAGCATGGCTATCTCGGATATCAGCTCCCTGAACTCCTTGACGCTGGTGTTCTTGTCTCTGAGGATGGAGAGCTTGTGCTGGATAAGAGGGTGGTCAAAAACACAGACTTTGCTCATCTTCAAATCTCCTTTGTATTCTTTCGACCGGCGGGGAGAACTCCCGGAGACCCGGCGCCGCTCTCCGGCAGAGGTACGGCGGAGGGCCGGTCCTTTATCAATAAGGGCGGCAGGCCGCCCCTTATTGCTCCTTTTCGGCGGCGGCCAGGCGCTCCTGGCGCTCCCGCTCCGCCTGGGACAGGCGCAGGTACACCGGCAGCAGCCGGTGGGCGTCCCCGGGCTCCTTGTCCATGGCGGCCATGGCCACGCCCCAGGCGCTCTGCCAGCGGAGATTCTCCGGCGCCATAACATAGGGCAGGCCCTGCTCTTTAAGGTAGGCGGCGGTGAGCTCCGCCCCGTCCCCCACCAGGAAAACGGGGGAAGCGAGCTCCCTCAGCTCCCCGGCCAGCAGGGGCAGGGCAATGGCCCTGTCCGGACAGAGGCGCACCGGCCGGCCCTCTTCTATTTTGAACAGGGCATTGTACACCTGGGAGCGCCGGGCGTCCATCACCGGGCAGACACAGCCCCCGGCGGCCAGCCCGTGCCAGGCCATGGCCTCCAGAGTGGAGACCCCCACGCAGGGCTTGTCTGAGGCCCAGGCCAGGCCCTTCACCGTGGACACGCCAATGCGTATGCCGGTAAAGGAGCCGGGGCCCTGGGCCACGGCAAAGAGCTCCACCTTGTCCAGGCTCAGCTCGGCGTTTTTCAGCAGGTCCTCAGCCATGGGCAGCAGGGTACGGCTGTGGGTCAGGCCGCTGCACTGGCTGTATTGGGAAATGAGTTTGCCATTTCGCACCAGGGCCACGGAGGCGGCCTTGGCGGAGGATTCAAAGGCAAGAGTCAGCATATTTCAGCCCCCTCTATGGTTATCTTTCTCTCGCTGTCCGAGAGCTTTTCGATGGTGACTTTTATCTCGTCCCCGAAGAAAGCCTCCCGGACGTTTTCGCTCCACTCCACGGCGCATATGGCGCCCCGGCCGAGATAGTCCTCCCAGCCTATGTCGAAGAGCTCCTCGGCGGAGGAGAGGCGGTACATGTCAAAATGTATGAGCTCCCGCTCCCCCAGGTATTCGTTGACTATGGTAAAGGTGGGGCTGGACACCCGGCAGTCCAGGCCCAGGCCCCTGGCCATGCCCCGGACAAAGGCCGTCTTCCCTGCGCCCAGGTCGCCGTACATGGCAACCACGGCTCCGCCGGGGAGACCGGCGGCCAATCTGCTGCCCAGCTCTTCCGTATCCCGCTCACTGCGGCTGATAAATTCCGTCATGACAGTCTCCGCTTAGAATAAATTTCACAATTTGTCAAATAATTTTACTGGCCTGAGGGTTATTATAACACTGCCAGCCCCGTTGCGTAAAGAGTAATTATATGATAAAATGGGCAAAGCGCCCGGGAGAAATGCCGAATATCATTTTTCCCGGGGGAAAGCTGCTCAGTCTGGGAAAGGCGGTGCCTGAAATCAGAAAATTCAAACCGTACATAAAAGATTTTTTTCAGCGGGCGGATATCTTCCTGCTGTGCATATGTATCATCAGCTCCATCTTCGGCATTACCATGATAGAGAAGGCCGTCACCGGCATGTATGAGGGCGGCTGGAACATGTCCGAGCCCGCAAAATATCTGACGGTACAGATAGCCTCCATGTTCATAGGCATAGTGGCCTTCGTGCTGCTTACCGTGATAGATGTGGACCTGATTGCTCAGCAGTGGAAGCTGCTGATGCTGGTGGACCTGGTGCTGCTCATAGCCCTGGTGCTTCTGGGCGAGGACGACGGCACCGGCAACAAGAGCTGGATACGCTTTGCCGGCATAGGCATACAGCCCTCGGAGGTCATCAAGGTCATATATATTATCGTGGCGGCAAAGCAGATGACCTATCTGAAGGAATACAGGGACATAAACTCCTTTTTCTCTGTAGTGCAGATGGCCGCCCACTTCCTGCTCATCTTCGGCGCCATAGTGGTGGTGTCCTCGGACCTGGGCAGCGCCTCCATACTGCTGGGCATCTTCCTGGTCATGTTCTTTGTCATCGGGGCGCGGCTGTATTGGTTTGCCGCCGGAGCCGCCGCCGTGGCCGCGGCAATACCCCTGCTGTGGAACTACTTTTTGAAGGACTACCAGAAGCAGCGGCTTATAGCCCCCTATGACCCCAGCATAGACCCGGACGGCTGGGGCATCACCTGGCAGACCACCCAGAGCAAGTTGACCCTGGCCTCCGGCCGGCTCACAGGCGTGGAGGAGGGACACTCCCCCTCCATATTCACCGGCAAGCACACGGACTTCATCTTCTCCTGCGTGGGGGAGAACCTGGGCATGATAGGCTGCCTGGTGGTGATATTACTGCTGATGATAATAATCATCCACTGCGTGCGCATAGGCCTCCAGTCCGGCCGCACCTTTGACATGCTGGTGTGCATAGGCGTGGCCGCCGCCGTCACCTTCCAGACCTTCATAAACATAGGCATGAACATCGGCATAACCCCGGTCATAGGTATAACTCTGCCCTTCTTCAGCTATGGAGGCTCCTCCATGGTGACCATGTTCGGCGCCATGGGTTTGGTGTCGGGAGTGAAATACAAGCTGAAACCTGAACACTTCTCCCTTATATATTGACATATCCACGGTATTTATACCCTGCCGGGGCCATTCAAATATGGCCCCGGCTTTATTAATCTTTTATTAATCCTGCCCCGATAAATTGACAGGCCCCGGGGAAATATTTACTATATAGTGAGAAAGGCCTGCAGCCGGAAAGCGAGGTACCTATGGAGGGACGGATAGTAATAGTGGAGGACGACCGGGAGCTGGCCGCCCTGGTGGAGCTGTACCTGAAGGACGAGGGCTACGGCGTAAACAGCTTCGGCAGTGCCGGGGAGGCCCTGGAGCACCTGAAGACAGCCGGGGCGGAGCTGGCCCTGCTGGACATCATGCTGCCGGATATGGACGGCTTTGCCCTGTGCCGAAGGATAAGGGAGGAGCACAGCTTCCCCATCATAATGCTCAGTTCCCGCACTGCCTCTCAGGACAAGGTGCTGGGTCTGGCCTGCGGGGCGGACGACTATGTGACCAAGCCCTTCGACCCTCTGGAGCTCTGCGCCCGGGTGCGCTCCCAGCTGCGTAGGTACATGAAATACAAGGGAGCCCCGGAGGACAAGCTGCTGGGGGTGGGTTCTCTCATCCTGCGGACCGAGGACCACAGCTGCCGGGTAAAGGGGGTACCGGTGGAGCTCACCCCCACGGAATTCAAAATCCTGCGGATACTCTGTCTGAGGAAGAACCAGGCGGTGAGCTCGGAGGAGCTGTTCCACGAACTCTGGGGGGAGGAATATTTCTGCAAGAGCACCAACCCCATACCGGTGCACATCCGGCACATCCGGGAAAAGATAGGGGACAGCTATGAAAATCCCAGATATATAAAGACCGTTTGGGGGGTGGGCTACAAAATTGAAGGCTGACAGACAGGAACACTATGCCGCCTTTAAGAAAAAGGCGGCTTTGCGGATGGCCGCCGTGGCCGCCGCCGGAGCTGCGGCGGTGCTTCTGGGCCGCAGTCTCGTCTCGGGAAAGGCGGGAGACTTTCTGGTGGGGCTGATAATGGGCTGGACCGGCCTGGACGAGCTCAACGCTGCCAAGGCCTATTTCTTTACCGTGAGAAACTACATGGAGCCGCTGATAGGCATAGGCATAATTGCCGTGGTCCTGCTGAGCTTTGTACTGCTCACCGGGCAGTTCACCCGCAGCTTTGACAAAATAGCCGAGGCGGTGGACGGCCTGGCCCGGGGCGGGGAGGAGATAAGCCTGCCCCCGGAGCTGGGATATCTGGAGAACAAGCTGGTGCGGCTCCAGCAGCAGCTGGAGCGGGAGCAAAGCCGGGCGCGGCTGGAGGAGAAACGGAAGAACGATCTGCTGCTCTATTCTGCCCACGACATAAAAACGCCCATGACCTCCGTGCTGGGCTACCTCATCCTGCTGGAGGACAACCCGGAGCTGCCGGCGGAAGAGCGGGAAAAATATACGGGCATAGCCCTGAAAAAGGCCAGGGAGCTGGACTCCATGATAAATGAGCTCTTTGAAACCGCCAGCTACAGCCTCCACGAGGTGGAGCTGGACAAGAGGGAGACGGACCTCTTCAGCATGCTGGACCAGATGAAGGCGGAGCACTACCCGGAGCTGAAAAGCGGGGATAAGAGCATGGAGCTCAGGGGCGAGGAAGACCTCACAGTCATGGCGGACGCCGAGAGGCTGGCCCGGGCCTTCAACAACCTCATAAAAAACGCCGTTTTGTACAGCGACAAAGGCAGCCTCATAGAGGTGGACATCCGCCGCCGGGGAGAGTATGCGGAGCTGAGCTTCAAAAACCGCTGCCGCCCCCTGCCGGAGGACAGGCTGGGCAGGATTTTTGAGCAGTACTATCGGGCCGGGCAGAGGGGAAGCGGCTCCGGCCTGGGCCTGACTATTGCCCGGGAGATAATACTCCTCCACGGCGGCAGTATAGAGGCGAGAAATTATCCCCGGGGGCTGGAGTTTATAGTGACCTTGCCCCTGGCCCCGGGGACGGAACATTAATTTTCGTTAATCTTTTCTTAAGAGAGAATAAAAGCAAAGCCGGCTCTGTCTTGCTATCATCAAGGCAGGGCCGGCAAACTCCGTAAATACCGGGCAGCAGGGAGCGCCGCCCAAGACCGCAGACGGTGCGGGAAAGGCGGCGATACGCATGAGAAAACTCAGGCCCGTAATAAGGGACTTCTTTCAGCGGGCGGATATCTTCCTGCTGTGTATATGCCTCATCAGCTCCGTCTTCGGCATTACCATGATAGAGAAGGCCGTCACCGGCATGTATGAGGGCGGCTGGGACATGTCCGAGCCTGCCAAATATCTGGCGGTGCAGATAGCGTCCATGTTTATCGGGATCGGCGCTTTCGTACTTTTCACATATATCGATGTGGACCTGCTGGGCAGGCAGTGGAAGCTGCTGATGGCATTTGACCTGCTGCTGCTCATAGCTCTGGTTCTCCTGGGTGAGGATGACGGCACCGGCAACAAGAGCTGGATACGCTTTGCCGGCATCGGCATACAGCCCTCGGAGGTCATAAAGGTCATCTATATAATCGTGGCGGCAAAGCAGATGAGCTATCTGAAGGAATACAGGGATATAAATTCCTTCTTCTCCGTGATGCAGATGGCCGCCCACTTCATACTGGTATTCGGCGCCATAGTGGTGGTGTCCTCTGACCTGGGCAGCGCCTCCATACTGCTGGGTATCTTTCTGGTCATGTTCTTTGCCATAGGCGCCAGGCTCTACTGGTTTGCCGCCGGAGGCGCCGCCGTGGCGGCAGCCATACCCCTGCTGTGGAACTATTTTCTCAAAGATTATCAGAAGGAACGACTCATAGCGCCCTATGACCCAAGTATAGACCCGGACGGCTGGGAAATACGCTGGCAGACTACCCAGAGCAAGCTGACTCTGGCCTCCGGCCGGCTCACCGGTGTGGAGGAGGGACATTCCCCCACGGTGTTTACCGGCAAGCACACGGACTTCATCTTCTCCTGCGTGGGGGAAAACCTGGGCATGATAGGCTGCCTGGTGGTCATACTGCTGCTGATGATAATCATTATCCACTGCGTGCGCATAGGGCTCCAGTCCGGCCGCAGCTTTGATATGCTGGTGTGCATAGGCGTGGCCGCCGCAGTCACGGTGCAGATGTTCATAAACATAGGCATGAACATCGGCATAACTCCCGTTATCGGCATCACCCTGCCCTTCTTCAGCTACGGCGGCTCCTCCATGGTGACCATGTTCGGCGCCATGGGTTTGGTGTCGGGAGTGAAATACAAGCTGAAACCGGAACACTTCTCCCTTATATACTGAGCGGAAAGCCACAAAAAGCCCGGCCGCCTGAATGCTTTTCAGGCGGCCGGGCTCGGTGTTTTTCAGCCTTGTCTGAAATCGTAGGTTCGGTACTGCACCGCCTCGGCGATGTGCTCCGGGCCGATATCCTCGCTGCCCGCCAGGTCGGCTATGGTGCGGGCGACCCGCAGGATGCGGTCATAGCTCCTGGCGGAGAGGTCCATGCTGTCAAAGGCGGCCTTCATCACCGCCTCGCTCTCCCCCTCCAGGGCGCAGAACTCCCGCAGCTCCCGGCTGCCGATGAGGGCGTTGCACATGGAACCGCTGCCGTAGCGGCGGCGCTGTATCTCCCGGGCGGCGTCCACCCGCCGCTTGATATCGGCGGAGGATTCCCCCGGGCGGCGGCTCTTCAGCTCCTGATAGTCCAGAGCGGGCACCTCCACTATCAGATCTATCCTGTCCAGCAGTGGGCCGGAGATGCGGCTGTGATAGCGGCGCAGCTCGCTGTCGGTGCAGCGGCAGCGGCCGGAGGGGTGGCCGTACCAGCCGCATTTGCAGGGGTTCATGGCGCACACCAGCATAAAGCGGCTGGGGAAGGTGACGGAGCCGGCAACTCTGGACACGGTGACCTGGCCGTCTTCCAAAGGCTGGCGCAGCACCTCCAGGGCTTCCCGGGAAAACTCCGGCAGCTCGTCCAGAAACAGCACGCCGGTATGGGCCAGGCTTATCTCCCCGGGCCTTGGGCTGCTGCCGCCCCCGGACAGGGCGGTGGCGGACACCGTGTGGTGGGGGGAGCGGAAGGGCCGGCGGCAGACTATGGGCTCCTCCCTGCTGGTGAGCCCGGCCACCGAGTGTATCTCCGTAGCCTCTATCATCTCCTGGCGGCTCATGTCCGGCAGGATGGTGGGCAGGCGTTTTGCCATCATGGACTTGCCGACCCCGGGAGGGCCCACGATTAAGATGTTGTGGCCCCCGGCGGCGGCTATTTCCATGGCCCGCTTCACGTTCTCCTGGCCCTTCACGTCGGAGAAGTCCAGGCCGGAGGCTGAGAGCTTCTCAATATCCGGCGGCGAGGCGGGGGCTATGGGCTTTTCCCCTCTCAGGTGGGCTATGAGCTGGGCCAGAGTTTTCACCGGGTAGACGCTGAGACCCTGGGCAAAGGCGGCCTCGGCGGCATTGGCCTCCGGCAGGTACAGCTTCTTTATGCCCTCCCGGGCGGCGGAGAGGGCCATGGGCAGGGCTCCGGGCACCGGGCGCAGCTCGCCCAGCAGGGACAGCTCCCCGAAAAAGGCGCTGTCCTCCGGCAGCTGCTCCAGCTCTCCGGCGGCGGAGAGTATACCCATGAGTATGGGCAGGTCGTAGACCGTGCCCATTTTCTTCTTGTCCGCCGGGGCCAGGTTCACCGTGAGGCGGCTGACGGGAAAGCGAAAGCCGTTGTTTTTTATTGCGGAGCGCACCCGCTCCCGGGCCTCCTTCACCGCCGCATCCGGCAGGCCCACAATGTCGAAGCCGGGCAGACCCTTGGAGATGTACACCTCCACGGCTACCTCATAGCCTCCCACGCCGCTGACGCCAAAGCTCTTTATTTTGGAAAACATGCGCCTCACTCCCAATACAGACGGACTTGAAGTATTCAGGCAAAAGCCTCCGTTACAAATGGCCGGAGGGCAGGCAGCCCTCCGGCCGGATAGATTCCGTTTATTCCTCGGTCTCGCCCACGATGGCGATATGCAGCTCGTCCAGCTGCTTCTGCTCCACGGTGGAGGGGGCGCCCATCATGATGTCCTGGGCGTTCTTGTTCATGGGGAAGGGTATGACCTCCCGGATGCTCTCCTCCCCGGAGAGGAGCATGACCATGCGATCCACGCCGGGGGCTATGCCCGCATGGGGGGGAGCGCCGTAGCAGAAGGCGTTATACATGGCGGGGAACTTCTTCTTCACGTCCTCCTCGCCCAGGCGCACCATCTCGAAGGCCTTTATCATTATCTCCGGGTCGTGGTTACGCACGGCGCCGGAGCTGAGCTCCACGCCGTTGCACACCAGATCGTACTGGTCGGCGGTGATGCTCAGGGGGTCTATCTCCCCCCGCTCCGCCTTCAGCAGCACATCCAGGCCGCCGGAGGGCATGGAGAAGGGGTTGTGGCAGAACTCCAGCTCTCCGCTCTCCTCGCCTATCTCATACATGGGGAAGTCCACTATCCAGCAGAACTCATAGCGCTCTTTGTCCATGTGGTTGGGGCAGGCGGCGCCCAGCATCTTGCGCATGACGCCGGCGGTCTTCTGGGCGGCCTCCTTGCCGCCTGCGGCAACGCCCACCAGGCAGCCCGGCTTCAGGCCCAGGGCGTCGACCACCTGCTCCTTGCGGTCGGCAAGGAACTTGGCTATGCCTCCGGCCAGCTCGCCGCTTTCGTCCAGGCGGAACCAGTAGGGCTTGAAGCCGGCCTGGACCTCCACGTCGGTGCAGAGCTTGTCTATATTCTTGCGGGTCAGGGCGCAGTCGCTTACCACGATGGCCTTGACGGTGTTGCCTCCTGCAAAGGGGGCAAAGTCTATGCCGGAGACCAGGGCGCTGATGTCCTGAACGGTGAGGTCTATGCGCAAATCCGGCTTGTCGGAGCCGTAGGTCTCCATGGCCTCCAGGTAGGGGATACGGCGGAAGGGGGCGGTGGAGGCGATGTTGTAGGTGCCGTACTTGGCAAAGATGGGGGGCAGCACGTCCTCCAGCACGGCAAAGACGTCGTTCTGGTCGGCAAAGGCCATCTCCATATCCAGCTGGTAGAACTCGCCGGGAGAGCGGTCGCCCCGGGCGTCCTCGTCACGGAAGCAGGGGGCTATCTGGAAATAGCGGTCGAAGCCGGCGGTCATCAGCAGCTGCTTGAACTGCTGAGGGGCCTGAGGCAGGGCGTAGAACTTGCCCGGGTGCTTCCTGGCGGGCACCAGATAGTCTCTGGCCCCCTCGGGGGAGGAGGCGGTGAGTATGGGGGTGGTTATCTCAAGGAAGCCGTGCTCGGTCATGGCCTGGCGCAGAGCGGCAATGACCTGGCAGCGGAGGATGATATTCTGCTTCACGGCGGGGTTTCTCAGGTCCAGATAGCGGTAGCGCAGGCGCTGGGTCTCGTCCGCCTCCCGGCTGCGGTTGATCTCAAAGGGCAGCTCGTTGTAGCGGCAGCGGCCCAGGACCTCTATCTTCTCCGGCACCACCTCTATGTCGCCGGTGGCCTGCTTGGGGTTCTTGCTGGCCCTCTCCCTAACCACGCCGTCCACGGCGATGGTGGACTCCTTGTTGATGCCCTTCACCTGGGCCATCAGCTTCTCGTCCTCGATGACCACCTGGGTGGTGCCGTAGAAGTCCCGGACCACCACGAAGGCAAAGTTGCTGCCCACTTCACGGACGTTCTCCATCCAGCCCACTATGCGGACTTTTTCCCCCACGTTCTCCAGCCGCAGCTGGTTGCAGGTATGTGTACGGTTCTGTGTCATTTTCTCTCTCCTCACTTTTCCCGGTTTATTCTTTTATGACGGCGCCGCTGTTGCGCTGAGCCACGGCGGCGGAGATGTGCTCTGCCGCCTGGGCGGGGCTGAGCTTCACCTGCTCGCCGCTGGCCATATCCTTCACGGACAGCAGCCCCTCTTTTATCTCGTCCTCGCCCACCAGCACCACGAAGGGGATGGAGAGCTTGTCGGCATAGCCCATCTTGGCCTTGAACTTCTTCTTCTCGCCGTAGAGCTGGGTGCGCACTCCCGCCTGGCGCAGGGCGGTGGCGGCGGATATGGCAAAGCCCAGCTCCTCGGTCATGGGGATGACCAAAGCGTCGCAGGGGGCGGTGACAAGCTCGTCGGACAGGAGGCCCTGCTCTCCCAGCACGTAGAACAGGCGGGTCAGGCCGATGGAGATGCCCACGCCGGGCAGCTGCTTGTCGGTGTAGTACTCCGCCAGATTGTCGTAGCGGCCGCCGGAGCAGACGGAGCCTATCTCCGGGTGCTCGGTCATCTCCGTCTCATAGACGGTGCCGGTGTAGTAATCCAGGCCCCTGGCTATGGTCAGGTCTATGGCGAAGTTCTCCTCCGGCACGCCGAAGTCGGAGAGGTAGCGGGCCACGGTTTTCAGCTCCTCAAGGCCGGTGTCAAAGGTCTCGTCCATGCCCCGGAAGCGCTCCAGGGCGGCGATGACCTCACTGTTGCTGCCCTTGATGGCCATGAAGTCCAGGACGTTTTCCGCCTTGCAGGGGAGCATCTTCACCTCGTCAATGAGGAGCTGGCGCACCTTCTCGCTGCCTATCTTGTCCAGCTTGTCCACGGTGCGCATTATCTCCCCGGCCTTGGAGTCCATGCCGTTCATGGCATAAAAGCCGTTGAGGAGCTTTCGGTTATTGACCTTTATCTTGAATTTGCTGATACCCAGCTTGGTAAAGGTATTATAGATTATGGCGGGGATCTCCGCCTCGTTTATAATGTCCAGCTTCCCGTCGCCGATGATGTCGATGTCCGCCTGGTAAAACTCCCGGAAGCGGCCACGCTGGGCCCGCTCGCCCCGGTAGACCTTGCCTATCTGGTAGCGGCGGAAGGGGAAGGTCAGCTCGCCGTAGTGGGCGGCCACGTACTTTGCCAGGGGCACGGTGAGGTCGAAACGGAGGGCCAGGTCGCTGTCCCCCTTGGAGAAGCGGTATATCTGTTTTTCCGTCTCGCCGCCGCCCTTGGCCAGCAGCACTTCCGCCGATTCTATTATGGGGGTATCCAGCGGAGTGAAGCCGTAGACGCCGTAGCTTTGGCGCAGAACTTCCATCATCCGCTCCATTTTCATCTGGGAGTCCGGCAGCAGTTCCATGAAGCCGGAGAGGGTACGGGGTGATACCTTTGCCATGGATATATATTCCTTTCAGTCTTTTTCAACATATTATAAGTATACCAGGATATCCCTTTTGTCAATAGCACAGGGTGAAAAAAAGGCAAAACACTGGCGCAGCAATGCTGCGCCAGTGGAGTGCTTCGGGCTATTGGTTTCGGGCTCAGCGCTTCTGGGGATTGACGATGTTGCGCCAGTCCAGATCGCCCCGGCGCAGGCCCTGCACCAGCACCTCCGCCGTGGCGGCGTTGGTGGCGAAGGGTATCTGATATTGGTCGCAGAGGCGCTCGATCTTGTTGATATCGTCAAAGCCCTTGGGGTTTGCCGGGTCGCAGAAGAACAAAACCAGGTCTATCTCGTTAAAGGAAATGCGGGCGCCGATCTGCTGGGCGCCGCCCTGGTCGGCGTGGAGGTACAGGGTAATGGGCAGCCCCGTAGCTTCGGAGACCAGTTTACCTGTGACATGGGTCGCACATAGGGAATGCTCGGCCAGAATACCGCAATAGGCGATGCAAAACTGCACCATCAGCTCCTTCTTCCTGTCATGGGCCATCAACGCAATGTTCATACTCTACTCCATTTCACATTAAATTCATTCCAAAATCATCTTTTCGCTTAATTATAAACAAAAAAAGGAACTTATGCAAGAGCTGTCACTGCCAGTTTACTGGAAATTAACAATCTGTCTCGGCTGGAGGACAGGGCTTACTTCAAAAGGGTCATCTCCTCCTCGGAGGTATCGCTGTAGCTGCGGATGGTGATGTAGGCGTCCATGATGTTTCTGGCGATGAACTGGACGCTGGCGCCGCTGCCGCCTCGCTCCACCACCACAAAGATGGCCACTTCCGGGTCATCGTAGGGGGCGTAGCACATGAACAGACCGTCGTTCTGGATGTTCTCGCCCTTTTGGGCGGTACCGGTCTTGCCGGCCACTTCCCATTCGCAGTCCACCCAGACTTCCACGTTCTTGCTGTTGTGGGCCCAGTCATGGAGCACCTCGTACATGCCCTCGTGGACGGCGGCCCAGTTGTAGTCGGCGCTCTCCACGGTGCTGAGTATCTCCGGCTCCCGCTCATAGAGCTTTTCCGAGTAGTCATAGCTGCGGATGGACTTGAGGATGGAGGCGGAGTAGCGGGTGCCGCCGTTGGCCACGGTGGCGCAGTATTCCGCCATCTGCAGGGGGGTGAAGATGCTGTCCGCCTGGCCGATGGCCGCCTGCAGGGTATCGCCTATACGCCACTCGGTACCGGCGTAGTCGGCGTGGTTTGCCTGGTTGGACATGTTGCCGGTGGTCTCCACCAGCTCTATGCCCGTGGACACGCCCAGACCGAAGTTGTGGGCAACTTCGCCCATGGCGTCAACGCCCAGGTCGTTGCCTACGGTGTAGAAGAAGTAGTTGCAGGAGTCCCGGATGGCGGTGGTGACGGTCTCCTCGTCGTGGGTGTAGCCCTCGGCCCAGATCCAGCACTCAGGGGCGTAACCGTCGGCGGCGTACTTGGTGAAGACGCCTTCGCATTTGAACTTGCTCTCGGTGTTTATTATGCCCTGGGTGAGAGCGGCGATGGCGGTGCAGGGTTTGAAGGTGGAGCCGGGGGCGTAGGTGCCCAGCAGCGCCCGGTTGAAGAGGGGGGCGTTCTCGGTCTCCAGCAGCTCCTGGTAGTTTTCTATGACGGTGGACACGTCGTAGGTGGGCCAGCTGGCCATGGCCAAAGGTTCGCCGGTGCGCACGTCCACCACCACGGCGGCGGCGCCGGTTATCTCGTCCTTGAAGTCGTCGGCGTAGGGCTCGCCCCGGGCCTCGGCCTCGGCTCTGGCCTGGGCATAGGTGCGCTTCAGGGCGTCCACGCCGCTGGCCAGGATACGCTCGGTCTGCTCCTGGAGGACGCTGTCTATGGTCAGGTATATGTGGTTGCCGGGCTCCGGCTCCTTGGTGTACACCGTGGAGAGCACGGTGCCGGAGGCATTCTTGGTCTCTATCACTTCTCCGTCCTTGCCGTGGAGGTAGCTTTCAAAGGCGTATTCTATGCCGTCCTTGCCCACCATGGCGTCGTTGGCATAGTCCAGCAGGGAGTAGCGCTCGTACTCCTCCTGGGTCATAAGGCCGGTGTAGCCCAAAATATGGGCGGCGTATTCGGTGCTGTATTTGCGCACATAGGCCCGCTCCACGTCTATGCCCACCAGCTTCTGCTCCATGATGGAGGATATGAGCTTCATGCCTGCGTCTTCCACGAAGACATAGTCGGAGGTGTTGACGGCGTAGCGGACGTTTATGGAATAGCGCACGCCGGCGATGATGCGCATCTCCTCGGCGGTGTAGCTGTTGTCTATCTCATAGCGGCTGCGCATGTAGCTCATCAGCTCCACGGCGCTGCAGTTGGGGTCCAGCTCCTGGCGCACATAGTAGGCGTCCAGCATGGTGCGCTGTATCTCCGTCATGTCCTCCAGGTATTCAAAGGGGGGATCCATGCTTATAGGCAGGTCGTCGGTATAGCTGTCGCCGAAGCTCTCCACCAGCTCCACCAGCTCCAGGATGACGGCGTTGGGGTCCTCGTTGGCAAAGAGCTTGTCCGTATCTATTTTCAGGTTATAACATTCGGTGTTGCCCACCATGAGGCGGCCGTAGCGGTCAAAGATATTGCCCCGGGTGGCGGTGACGGTCCTGGTATCCGTGCTCAGCTCGTTGCTGCGGTTATAGTATTCCTCGCCCTGGACTATCTGCAGGTCGTAGAGGAAGACGATGTAGACGGTGAGCAGCAGCGCCAGGATGACTGCCATGGCCAGAAGCCGGGAGGGTTTTATCAATCTTTTGTTCATGGACTTTTCCTTTCTGAAAAGGCGGGGGGAGGGGAGAAACTACTGCTTTATCCACCGGGCCGGCGGGAAATATACCAGCAGGGCAAAGGGCATGGACCACAGGGACTGGATGGCCACGGTGCTTATCATGGAGAGGCTGAAGCTGTCCTTTGCGATGGTCATGAGCATCTGGACTCCGGCGGTTATCACGGCGGCGGCCAGGGCCATACCCATATAGGCAAAAAGCCGGCGGTTTATAAAGTACTGGGACATGAAGGCGGCGGCAAAGGACAGGCAGGGCAGCACGATGGTAAAGAGCACGTCCTGCTCGATAAAGGCCATGTCCCCGAAGATGCCCAGGAGGAGGCTGAAATAGGCCCCGAACACCGGACCTTCAAACATGCCCACCGCCACCGCCACCGAGGGCAGCAGCAGGGGACAGGTGCCGAAGATGCGCAGCTGGGTGAAAATGGTGTTCTGACACACCAGGGAGAGGAACAGAAACAGCAGATATTTCAGCAGCTTGCGTATATTGATTTTTTCAAAGAAGTTCAGCAAGGCTCATTCCACCACTTCAAAGTCTTTTATAATGAACACCTGCACCAGAGAGTCCAGGTCGCACTGGGGCTCCACGATGCCGTACTCCTCCTGGCCGCCGGCCTCGGTCTGCACGGCGGTGAGGGTGCCTATGACCAGGCCCGCGGGGAAGGCCCCGCCGGAGCCGGAGGTGAGCACGTCGTCGCCCACGAAGATCTGGGCCCCGTCGGCCAGGAAGGTGAGCTTTGCCTGCTTATCCCGCATGAGGCCGAATTCGCCCACCACCATGCCGGAGTTGCCGGAGACGCCCACGAAGGCGCCCACGCTCATGTCCACGTCAATGATGGTGCTGACGGTGGCCCAGGTGTCGCCCAGCTCGGTTATCTGGCCCACCACGGCCCCGTATTCGGTGATTACCGGGGCGCCCAGCTCTATGCCGCTGCTGGAGCCCTTACTGATGGTAAAGGAGGAGGACCAGTTGGAAGAGGACCAGAGCACCACCTTGCTGCTCTCCAGCACATAGTCGGTGTGCTGCTCCCGCAGCTCCAGCAGCTGGCGCAGGCGGGTGTTCTCCTCCGAGGCCTCTATGCCGTCGCGGGCGGATTCCTGGGCCTCCGCCAGCTGGGCCCGGAGGGACTCGTTCTCCGCCCGGAGGGAGTCATATTCAAAGATGTAGCCGTAGATACCGTCCACCCAGTTGACGGCGGAGCTGAGCACCCGCTTCAGCGGGGCCTCCAGAATGCCGGTGACATTCTGCACGAAGCTTATCTGCCCGCCCCGGGCGGCGGCGGAGATGCCCACCAGCAGCACCACGGCCACCACTATGATGGCCACCTTTATACCGTTTTTTCTCAGATATTCTTTCAAAGAAGCACAACTCCCTGTTCTTTCAGCATTTGGCCCAGAGTGCACAAAGGCAGGCCCATAACGTTGAAGAAATCGCCTTCTATGCCCCGGACAAAGAGGGCGGCCTTGCCCTGGGCCCCGTAGGCCCCGGCCTTGTCCATGGGCTCGCCGGTGGCGATGTAGCGCTCTATCTCATCCTCCTGAAGAGAACGGAAATGCACCCGGCTCATCTCGCACTCCAGCAGCTCCCGGCCCTTGTGCAGCACCGACACTCCGGTGAACACCTGATGGCTGCATCCGGAGAGGCTGCGGAGCATCTGAGCCGCCTCTTCCCGGGAATGGGGCTTGCCGTACACCCGGCCCTGATGCCAGACTATGGTGTCGGCGGCGATTATCACGTCCTCCCCGCTGCAGAGGGCCGCCACCTCCCTGGCTTTGTGGGAGGCCAGGAACTTCACCAGCTCCTCCGGCTCCAGCCCGTCGGGGGCCAGCTCCTCCCCCTTGGCGGGGATGACTTTCAGTTCTTTGACTCCCAGCATCTGTAAAAGTTCCCGACGCCGGGGAGACCCGGAGGCCAGAATTATGTCCATTGCAAAATTACCTCTTTTCAGTCCACGCCCCGGTAATAGAGCCCCCGGGTGAGGACGTTGGGCTTGTAGTCGCTCAGGCCCATGTGGCCCTTAACCACTTCCACGCACTCCCTGGCGCTCTCGGTGGTGAAGAGCATGCGCAGACCCCAGAGCCCGGCGGAGAACAGGTCGTCCTTCTTGTCGGCCAGGTAGAGCTTGTGGGCATTGTATATCACGTTGCGGCAGCCGAACTCTTTGACCACCGGGAACACAGAGCCCATGCGGTCGGACATCTGCACCGGGGTCTGGCAGTTGCAGCGGCCTGCGCTGTGGCGGATGATGCACTGGTCAGAGACCATGAGGGGCAGCCGGCCGTAGATTATCATCTCCGTATCCATGGGCTTGGACAGGTCCTTTATCTGGGCCAGGCGCAGCTCGAAGGAGGCGGTGGCGGAGATAAAGCCCGCCTGCTGCAGCACCTCCATGGTGAGGGAGTTGAAGCAGTTGAGACCGAAGTCGCCTCTCAGCTTCATGCCCGCCTGTCTTGCCAGCATGGCGTGTCCCAGGTTACCTACCAGAGCCTCGTTCACCCCCAGGTCAAAGACCTTGGTGAGGGCGTTGTACACGCCCTTTATCTCATTGTCGGTGATGACCCGGGGCAGCACAGCCACGGGTACGGCTCCCTTTTCAATGAAGAGGGAGACCTTGTCGAAGTAATCGGCCATCAACATGAGAGGAACGTAAATGTATTTCGGCCCCATTGCCGCAAGCTCAGGACTCAGCTGTTCCTCGGTGAGCACCTGGAAAATCATGGCGGGATCGGTGACTACGCTTTTGCTCTTAGGCCGCTGGGGCATGGGACCCAGACGGCGCTGGGGGGGGATGGCCCGCTGCTCGCTGAGCTCCGCCACCAGCTTGCGCCTGAGCTCGTTTATATCTGCGGCGGGCAGGTAGAGGCCGGGGTCGGCCTTGGCCTTGTTTTCCACACAGTTGTAGGGAGTGCCGCCGGTCTTGAACATCTGCTCGGTGAGGTAGGCGTCGGTGAGGCCCTGGCCCTTGGCCCGCTCGGGCACGGCCCCGTAGGCCACGGCGTGGTTCCCGTCGTCGTCAAAGGCTATGCCCTTGATGGGCTGGGCCTTCTCCGCCACGGTGTAGAAATGCACCGGCACCCGGCGCATCTCGCCCTCGGCATAGGCCCGGCGGGCCAGGGTGAACATCTTCTCCGAATCCCGGTCAGTCTCCTGGCGGGTGCCGAACATGTCCTGCTTGTCCCCGTCAAAATAGCCCTGGGTGAAGCCCTGGCGGGAGAAGGCCCGCTCCAGAGAGCTCATCTCCTCGGGGGTGGGCTGGCGCTGCTCCTTGATGGCCTTGGAATATATCTTGGTGACGATGGCGGTGTACTCCGGGCGCTTCATGCGCCCCTCGATCTTCACACATTTCACCCCCGCCTCCTCTATCTCCCGGAGGCGGTCCACCAGGCAGTTGTCCTTCAAAGACAGGGGATAGTCGTCCATGCGGCCGCCCAGGCTGTACTGCATGCGGCAGGGCTGGGCGCACATGCCCCGGTTGCCGCTGCGCCGGCCTATGAGGCTGGACATGTAGCACTGGCCTGAGTGGCAGAAACACAAAGCCCCATGGACGAAGATCTCCGTCTCGATGGAGGCGTGTTGGCTGATGAATTTTATCTGCTCCAGGCTCAGCTCCCGGGCCAGCACCGCCCGGGTCAGGCCCATTTCGGCGGCGGCCTCCACCCCGGCCAGATTGTGTATGCTCATCTGGGTACTGGCGTGGATGGGTATATCCGGCAGGGCCTGGCGTATGGCCCGCACCAGGCCCAGGTCCTGGACCAGCAGGGCGTCGGCCCCGGTCTGGGAGGCCAGGCGGGCGGCGGCCACGGCGGCCTCCATCTCCCTGTCTCCCACCAGGGTGTTCAAAGTGACGTAGACCTTGCAGCCCCGGATGCGGCAGTAGCGGACGGCCTTTTCAAATTCCTCGCCGCTGAAGTTCTTGGCCCCACGGCGGGCGTTGAAGTTGCCCATACCCATATATATTGCGTCCGCACCGTTCTGCACGGCGGCGATGACCGCCTCCGGCGAGCCGGCGGGAGAAAGCAATTCCAGCATTTGTCTATCTCTCCTATATATATGTACACTATAACTCCATCATAGTATAGCACAGATAAGGCTATTGCGACAAGAAAAAAATAATGGTATAATATGATTTAGCGCAAAAGAGGAAAGCTTTTACGAAAGTTTGCCCCGGGCGCAGCGGCCGGCTGCTAAATTATAGCACGGCGGAGAAATAATTTATGGATTAAACATTAACATAAATTTAATTTTGCCACCCCGGCGCCGGATATCAAAGGATGAAGAGGTATGAAAATGCAGTGCAGCCCTCAGGACAATTCCATAGCCGAGGCCCTCATCGCCGCCCATGACGGGGATGTGGCCCTGCTCTACATCTACCTCTGCCGCCGGGGCGGGGAGGACCTGGAGCGGGCCGCCAGGGAGCTTTGCCGTACCAGGGGGGAGATAAACGCCGCCTGGGAAAAGCTCCAGCGCATGGGCCTGCTGCCCGGGGAGCGGAGGTCTCAGGACAGGGCCGGGCATACGCCGAAGCCCGCCCCGGCGGAGGAGCTGCCGGAGTATGAGACGGAGGATCTGGTGCGCCGCTCCAGGGAGGACGCAGGCTTTGCCGCCATAGTCACCGAGGCCCAGAAGGTGCTGGGCCACGTGCTCAGCAGCAGCGATTTGAAGCGGCTCTTCGGCATATACGACTATCTGGCCCTGCCCCCGGAGGTGATACTCATGCTGCTCAACCACTGCGTGAGCATCTCCCAGGGCCGCCGCCCCTCCATGCGCTTTATCGAGAAGGAGGCCTATGTCTGGGCCAACCGAGAGATACTGAGCCTGGAGCAGGCGGAGGAATACATACGCAGCAGCCGGCAGCGCCGGGAGGATGTGGGCCGGATAAAGGAGAGCCTGGGCATCCGGGGCAGGGAGCTGTCCGCCACCGAGCGGAAGTTCATTGCCGCCTGGCTGGACCTGGGCTTCGGAGAGGACTGCATCTCCGCCGCCTACGACAGGACCGTGACCAACACCGGCGCCCTGAAATGGAACTACATGGACAAGATACTGCTCAGCTGGCACGAGAAGGGCATACACAATGCCGCCCAGCTGGAGGAGAAGGAGGGCCGCCGGAAACCGGCCCCCTCCAGGACCGACTCCCCGGACAAGCCCATAGATATGGACGCCCTCCGGGCTATCGTGGAAAAAATGTGAGGATGTGGCAGCATGGCCTATGACGGAAAGCTTCTGGCCCGGGCCAGAGACGAACTGGATAAAATACGGCAGGAGAACCGGGACGAGCAGCAGCGCCGCCGCTCCCTGGTCTACTCCCGCCTGCCGGAGGTGGAGAGCATAGACGCCGCCCTGCGCAGCCATATGGCGGAGCTGGTGCGCCTGACCGTATCCCACCGCCCGGACCTGGGGGAGCGGATAGAGGAGCTGAAAGAGCAGAACCTGGCCATGCAGCAGCGCCGGGCCCAACTGCTGAAGCTGGCGGGCTTTGGAGAGGACCACCTGGACGACATCTACTCCTGCCCCCTGTGCCGGGACACGGGCATATACCGGGACGGAGTCTGCTCCTGCCTGGACCGGCTCTACAACCGGGAGCTGACAAAGGAGCTGGGCACCCTGATGCGCCGGGGGGACGAGCGCTTCGAGTGCTTCGATCTGGGCCTCTACCCCGCCGAGCCGGACCCGGCGCTCCACGTGGTGCCCCGAGAGACCATGGCCTTGACCTACGCCGCCTGCAGGCGCTTTGCAGAGAATTTCTCCGACGCCTCCCCCAACCTGCTTTTGCAGGGGGGCACCGGCCTGGGCAAGACCTATCTCTCCGCCTGCATAGCCCGGGTGGTGGCGGACAAGGGCTTCTCCGTGTGCTACGAGTCGGCCTCCGCCGCCCTGGACTATTACGAGAGCGCCAAGTTCTCCCGGGACACCCCGGAGGGGGAGGCGGCGGCTCTGCGGGTGCGGCGCATGCAGGACTGCGATTTGATGATACTGGACGACCTGGGCACCGAGATGGTGACCCCCATGTCCCAGAGCGCTCTGTACACCCTGATAAATACCCGCCTGGTGAACGGTAAAAAGACCATCATCAGCACCAATCTCAGCCGGGAGCAGCTGCAAAAAAAATACTCCCCCCAGATATGCTCCAGGATAGCCGGGGAGTTCACCGCCCTGCCCTTTGTGGGTAGGGATATCCGTCTTATAAAAAAAGGAGGCTGACACATGCAGCATGAGATAACAAAGGCCATAGCCCTGCTGGACGGGGAGGGCAATCTCACGGAGCCGGGCTACGCCAGAAGCCTGCTGCCGGTATACCGCAGGGCAGATATAAAGGCCTCAAGGCTGAGGATAAAGGAATGGGACTACTACCTTATAAATAACGGCCGCTTTGCCCTGGCTCTCACCGTGGACGACAACGGCTACATGGGCCTGGACTCCGTCTCCCTGCTGGACTTTCAGGAGGGCTGGGAGATAACCAAAAGCCCCATGAGCTTCATGCCCCTGGGGAAGCTTAAAATGCCGGAGAGCTCCGCCGTGGGGGACGTGTCCCACGCCGGGAAAAAGCACTCCATCAGCTTCATAAACAAAGGGGACGGGAAGCGTACCCTTATCGCCCGGATGGAGGACTTCGGCCCCGGGGGCTCCCTCTATGCCAAGGTGGAGCTCACAGAGGAGCCGGAGGAGAGCATGGTCATCTGCACCCCCTTCAATAAGCCCGGCCATTTCTACTATAATCAGAAGATAAACTGCATGAGGGCCTCCGGCAGCGTGCTCTACAACGGCCGCAGCTACGACTTCAGGCCGGAGGAGAGCTTTGCCGTGCTGGACTGGGGCAGGGGAGTCTGGACCTACCACAACACCTGGTACTGGGGCTCCGCCTCCTACCATGTAAATGGGGAGCCCTTCGGATGGAACATCGGCTACGGCTTCGGGGACACCTCCGCCGCCAGCGAGAACATGCTCTTTTACAAGGGCAAGGCCCACAAGCTCGGCGGGGTGAAGTTCAATATCCCGGGAAATGAAAAGGACTTCATGTCCCCCTGGACCTTCACCTCCGACGACGGCCGCTTTGAGATGTACTTCATCCCCGTGCTGGACCGGGCCTCCTGCACGGATATAGGGCTCATAAAATCCGACCAGCACCAGGTCTTCGGCCGCTTCAGCGGCAGGGCCGTCCTGGACGACGGGCAGGCCATAGAGGTGAAGGATTTCCCCGGCTTTGCGGAAAAAGTGGAAAACAAGTGGTGAGACCGGCGGCGGCCGGGACGCGCCCCGGAACGTTAAAATCTTTACATCCGCCGGCGATGTGTCAAAGTATTGGTGAAAAAGTATTTGAAATATCTCGGTAAAATCCCCAATATTGAATTTTTTGCTTGTAATCTTCGGCCAATGACTGTATAATGTCGATGCTGAGGGATACTTAAAATATTTCAAATAATTAAAGGCAGGAAACACTTATGAGTACATATAAGCGCCGCTTCGGTGACAGAAAGGACGGACGTCTGGTTCGTTCTCTGCCCGCCTTCAATAAGTTTATGCCCTTCATAATGCCTAGCCGCAACGATGCCTGCAACCAGTATGAGGAGAGCTTTGAGGTCTCCGTGCTGGACAAGAACCTGCGCCGCCTGCGGGTAGAGGGCTACAAGGGCATGGGCATACTCCACTTCCTCATTGCCGCCTATGTGCGCTGCGTGTCCATGCTCCCCGGTGTGAACCGCTTTGTGGCCGGCAGGCGCGTCTACGCCGCCGACAGGATAGCCGTGGTGCTGACGGTGAAGCGCAGCCTGACCCTGGATGCCAGCGAGACCACCATCAAGGTATACTTCGAGCCTACGGACACCATATATGACGTGTACCGGAAGATGAACGAGAAGATAGAGGAGATAAAGGCCTCCGACGAAAACAACAACACCGAGGACGTGGCCGAGGCCCTGTGCCGTATGCCCCGCTTCCTGCTGCGTTTTGCCCTGGCCATACTCAGGATGATGGACTACTACGGCTGGCTGCCGGAGAGCCTCACCGATGCCAGCCCCTTCCACGGCTCCATGATAATCACCGACCTGGGCTCCCTGCGCATAGGGCCCATCTACCACCATATATATAACTTCGGCACCCTGCCGGTGTTCATAGCCTTCGGCGCCAAGCGCCACGCCTATGAGCTGGACCGCCACGGCAACATGGTGGACAGGAAATATGTGGACTGCAAGATGGTCATGGACGAGCGCACCGTGGACGGGCACTACTACGCCCAGTTCCTCCAGGCCTACCGCTATCTGTTCCAGCACCCGGAGATACTGGAATCCCCCCCCTCCAGAGTGGTGGACGATATCTACTGAGAGATATTTTAATATGTACGGATGCCGAAAAACCGCCGGAGTCTCTGACTCCGGCGGTTTTTCGGGCTTAGGCTTCCCGGCTCAGGGATAGAGGTCCAGATTGCTGCTGACGCAGAAATAGGTGTTGCCAAGGCGGCGGTCCTCATGGATGGAGAATATCTCCCCCTGGGCGTAGTTGGACTGGAAGACCACGCTGGGCACCATCAGCCGCTCTCCCTGCAAAAGCCGCAGGGCCACGTCCACGCAGTCCTGGCCGGGCACCAGGCTGGAGAAGGAGGGGCTGCTGACGCTGGAATACTGGTTTTTCTGGTACACCACGTCGTATATGGTGTCGGGAAATTCCGGGGAGGCCACCCGGTTGAGCACCACCTCGCCCACGCACATGCGGAAGTCGGCGCTGAGCCAGTCGCTGCCCGCCTCGGCGGAGATGAGCTTTGAGAGCAGATACAGATCGTCAAAGGCTATCTTCACTTCGCCGCTGCCGTTGCGGTCTATGAGGGCGTTGCGGTTCGCCTCCGCCTCCAGCCCCGCCTCAGTATCTCCGGCTGCGGCGGCGGCGCTCATCTGGCCAAGATAATAGGCTATCATGTCCACCTCCATGGTGGCGCTGCTGCCCTGGAGAAAATCGAAGATGCTGGAGGCCTTTCCGCCGTCGCCGTCAGCGCCGCCGGGCAGGGATTCCGCAGCCCCGCTGCCGGCGGAGGGGGAGGGCAGGGGGGAGGAGTCCGGCAGGGGATGCTCCGCCACGGTGTTGTCGGGGGCCGGGCACTCTGCCCCCTCCGGGGCAGGGGAGGCCGCCGGGGCCGGTGAGGCAGAGGGCTCTGCCGGGGCTGTCTCTTCCGCCAGGGCCTGCATCGGGAGCGCCGCAAACAGCAGCAGCGCCAGGCCCAGAGATATTAGCTTTTTCATACGTACACCTCCTATGGGGCAAGTATACCCAAGGAGGGGAAAGAAGTTTGTCATATCCTGACGGGAAATAACAGGAAGACAGATATGTCATTTTTATTACGGCGATTAAACAGTGTGTTTAAAAAATTTTGCCTTTTTGTTCATTACAGCGTCATAAATACGGGTTATATTATAGCCCGTAAGCAAGAGTACTGAATCAACGGATCAGTGAGGTCTTAAGGGATGTATGTGCCGGGCGAAAACGACGTGATGAATTCCGACGAAGCCTACAGGCCGGGCGAGAGCCAGACCGACAGGGTCAACGGAGAATATCACTACAAAAACGGATATACTCAGAAAATATATTCCGACGCCCACTATGTCCGGGAGGAGGACAGTACCGTCCCCCCCAGATATTACACTCCACCGGAAAGACCTCAGAAAGAACCCAAAGAGCCCAAGCCCCGCCGGGAAAAGAGCAGGGCGGGGAGCTTTGCCAGGACCCTTTGCCTGTGTCTGGTCTGCGCCGTTCTGGGCGGACTGGGGGGCGGCAGCTACGTGGCCTCCCGGCTGTCTCAGCGGGTAGACGCCCTGCAGCAGGGCGTGAGCGAACTGAAGGAACAGGCGGAGCAGGCCGGCGTAAGCAGCACCCTTGCTTCCGCCACCGCCGCCGGAGATTCCGGCGCCGTGCCGGCAGCCACCATTTATGACAGGGCCTGCCGCCAGGTGGTGGGCATCAGCACCGAGGTGGCCTACACGAACTTCTTTGGCATGAGCAGTTCCTCCGCCGTCACCGGCACCGGCTTCATCGTCTCCGAGAACGGATATATAGTCACTAACTACCATGTTATTGAGTATGCCTACGCCGGAGGACAGGACCTGACAGTCATCCTCCACGACGGCACCCGTTACACCGCGTCCATCGTGGGCGTGGAGGAGAGCAACGATGTTGCCGTGCTGAAGATAGACGCGGCCAACCTCACTCCCGCAGAGCTGGGCGACAGCGACAGCCTCTCCGTGGGAGACACGGTGTATGCCGTGGGCAACCCTCTTGGGGAACTGGAGTTCTCCATGAGCACCGGCCATGTCAGCGCTCTCGACCGGACCATCAAAACCGATGAGTCGGCCGATTCCATAAATATGTTCCAGATCGACGCCGCCGTCAACTCCGGTAATTCCGGCGGCCCGGTGTACAATACCCGGGGCGAAGTGATAGGCGTGGTGACTGCGAAATACAGTGACGACGGTGTTGAAGGCATTGGTTTTGCTATCCCCATAAACGATGCGGCCTCCATCGCCCAGGATTTGATAACCACGGGATATGTCACCGGCAAAGCCTATATGGGCGTAAAGCTGGATGAGCGCTACAACGCCATGTACAGCCAGTACTACAACATGCCCCTGGGAGCCTACGTCTATTCCGTAGACCCGGGCAGCAGCGCCGAGGAGGCGGGCCTCCGCTCCGGGGATATCATCACCCGGCTGGGGGACACGGAAGTGAGCTGCTATGACGATTTGAGCAGCGCCGTGAAGGACTTTTCCGCCGGGGACACCACGGAGGTTCAGGTGTACCGGGCGGGGGAAGAGCTGAGCATCAGCATCACCTTCGACGAGCTCACCCCGGACTCAACTTATGACAGCCCTGCAAAGGTGCTGCCGGCCGGCTGAACGCCGGCGCGGGGAATATCTTCCCCCACTTGATTTGCTACTTTTCTACTCCTATAAATCCTCTCTTTTCTCCCAAACGAAGGGCCCCGCAGTTCGCTGCGGGGTTCTTTGTTTTGCCCGCGATAAAGTATAAAGAAATTGCTAATTTGCAAATAGCACTTGATTTTTCCCGGTTTTACTATAAAATGTAATGGTAATATAAATGAGGAGAGAAACACTCTCAGGAGGAACAAAGCAAATGACATATGAGATGGACATTGCCGGCTTAAAACGTGAGCTGCCTCTGTGCAAGGTCTCCGACGAGCTTTACATAGGCGCTTTCGTCATGTTCGGCGATGTGGAGCTGACGGTACACTGCGCCTCGGAGCTGCTGAAGCTGGCCCCGGAGTACGATTACATCATTGCCCCCGAAGCCAAGGCAATTCCCCTGCTCTATGAGATGGCCCGGCAGAGCGCAGCGGACAGGTACTTCCTGGCCCGCAAGAGTGCCAAGGCCTATATGTCCGGTGTGTTTGAGGTGGAGGTGAAATCCATCACTACCGCCGCCGTGCAGAAGCTGGTGCTGGACAAGGCGGATGCGGATTTCATCCGGGGCAAGCGCATGCTCATCGTGGACGACGTGATATCCACCGGCGAGTCCCTCCAGGCCATGGAGGAGCTGGTGACCAAGGCCGGCGGCATCATTGCCGGCAAGATGGCCGTCCTGGCCGAGGGCGATGCCCAGAACAGGGACGATATCATCACTCTGGCCCCCCTGCCCCTCTTCAATCCCGACGGCAGCATAAAAGAATAAAAAAGCAATTAAAAAGTCCGAAGACCGAGGGCCTTCGGACTTTTTTGTACCTGAACGGAGCGGGCGGAGCCTTCAGCCCCGTCTGCCTCTGAAAAAATTCCGGAGCAGGGCGGCGCAGTCCGCCTCCATGACCCCGGCATAAATTTCCGGCCGGTGGCCGTAGTTTTCCCAGAATAGGTCCAGCACGCTGCCGCAGGAGCCGCTGAGAGGTTCCCGGGCCCCGTAGACCACTGTGGGTATGCGGGAATTGATTATGGCCCCGGCGCACATGGGGCAGGGCTCCAAAGTCACATACATGGTACAGCCGGTGAGCCGCCAGTCCCCCAAAGCGGCGCAGGCGGAGCGTATGGCCTCCATCTCCGCATGGGCGGTGGCGTCGGCAAGCTCCCGACGGCGGTTTCGCCCCCGGCCTATGACCCGGCCCCCGGCGTCGGCAATGACGCAGCCCACGGGCACTTCCCCCAGGGCGGCGGCCACCCTGGCCAGCTCCAGAGCCATGGCCATATATTCTTCCTGCTTTTCGTGGCAGAGCATTGGCGGCCTCCTTAATGCTTTCAGGTAAAAAGGGCCGGGCTTCGTGCCCGGCCCTTTTGAGATGCTGGGGTGTTGCTTATGCCAGAGCGGCGGTGATGATGGACATCTGGTAGACTTCCTCGGCGTCGCAGCCCCGGGACAGGTCGTTGATGGGGGCGTTGAGGCCCTGGAGGATGGGGCCGTAAGCGGCAAAGCCGCCCAGGCGCTGGGCTATCTTATAGCCGATGTTGCCGGACTGGATCTCCGGGAAGATGAAGGTGTTGGCATAGCCTGCCACCTTGCTGCCGGGGAACTTCAGCTGGCCCACCACGGGGGAGACGGCGGCGTCAAACTGCATCTCGCCGTCGATATCCACATCGGGGGCCTTCTCCTTGGCGATGGCGGTGGCTTCACGCACCAGGTCCACGTTGGCGCCCTTGCCGGAGCCCTTGGTGGAGTAGGACAGCATGGCCACCTTGGGCTCGATGCCGAAGACCTTGGCGGTCTTGGCGGTCTCCACGGCCACCTCGGCCAGCTGAGCGGCGGCGGAGAGGACCACGTTGCCCTCCTTGTCCAGCTTGTCCTCATAGGAGATGTTGATGGCGCAGTCGCCCATGGCCAGCATCTCATCGTCACGGACCATGATGAAGCA
Organism: Candidatus Limivicinus sp.; assembly: GCA_048417135.1. GTDB lineage: Bacteria > Bacillota > Clostridia > Oscillospirales > Oscillospiraceae > Limivicinus. The sequence goes on from DBFSDV010000029.1 coordinate 29,824, forward strand.
GGAGCTGACCAGGTTTGCGCCCTTCTTGGTCTTCACCAGCTGCAGGGCGGGACGGACGGTGTCGGCGGTGGAGTAGGTGGCGCCGCCCAGCAGAGCGTCGGCCACGCCCATCTTCACCAGCATGGTGCCGAAGTAGTTGCCCTTGGAGAGAGCGGCCCGGCAGTCCTCGGCGCTCATCTTGCCCTTGCGCAGCTCCACCATGGTGTCCACCATCTTGTCCATCTCGGGATAAGTGGCGGGGTCCAGGATCTCCAGGCCCTCGATGTCAAAGCCGCCCTTGGCGGCAGCGGCCTTCACTTCCTCCACATTGCCCACCAGGATGGGGGTGAGGAAGCCGCCTTTTTTCAGGCGTGCGGCGGACTCCAGGATGCGGGCGTCGGAGCCCTCGGTGTAGACTATCTTCCGGGGATTGGCCTTGAGTATTTCTACGAGATTTTCAAACATGTCAAAATACCTCCGAATAATTGTGGTTTTCTACCACTGATAAATGTACCACGGTTTCCCGGCTTTTTCAAGAATTTTGAGCTTATTTCTATTTACAAAGGGAGCTTTCGCCGGTATAATATACTGACTGTATAATTTTGAATACATTCAGGACGGAGAAGAGATGGAGAGAAGCTTTCCAGAGACCCTGTCGGCGCTGCGGCGGGAGAAGAATATAAGCCAGCGCAAGGCTGCGGCGGACCTGCACATCAGCCAGGCCCTGCTGAGCCACTATGAAAACGGAGCCCGGGAGCCGGGCCTGGCCTTCGTGTGCAAGGCCTGCGATTACTACGGGGTGAGCGCGGACTACCTGCTCTGCCGCAGCGAGCTGCCCAACGCCCCCCAGAGCACCGCCGAGGCGGCCAGGGCCTTCCTGGGGGAGATGAATACCCTGATGAACAAGGCCCGCCAGGCCCTGGATGAATTCACCGGAAAAGGAGCCCAAGAATGAGCGACCAGAAGCATATACGGAATTTTTCAATAATCGCCCATATAGACCACGGCAAGTCCACCCTCTCCGACCGGCTCATTGAGAAGTGCGGCGCGGTGGAGCAGCGCATTATGGAGGACCAGATACTGGACAACATGGAGCTGGAAAAGGAGAGGGGCATCACCATCAAGGCCCGGGCCGTGGGATTGAGCTACACCGGCGCCGACGGGGAGAACTACACCCTGAACCTTATAGACACTCCAGGCCACGTGGACTTCAACTACGAGGTGAGCCGCTCCCTGGCCGCCTGCGAAGGGGCGGTGCTGGTGGTGGACGCCTCCCAGGGCGTGGAGGCCCAGACCCTGTCCAACACCTACCTGGCTCTGGACAACGACCTGGAGATACTGCCGGTGGTGAACAAGATAGACCTGCCTGCCGCCGACCCCAAGCGGGTGAAGGAGGAGATAGAAGAGATAATCGGCATCCCCGCCATGGACGCCCCGGAGATAAGCGCCAAGGCCGGGATAAATATCGACGCTGTGCTGGAGGATATCGTGGCCAATGTGCCAGCCCCCAAGGGCGACCCGGAGGCGCCGCTGAAGGCCCTCATCTTTGACAGCCAGTACGATAATTACCGGGGCGTCATCGTATTCATACGGGTGATGGACGGCAGGCTCCGCCGGGACATGGAGATAAAGCTCATGGGCACCGGGGCAAAGTACAAGGTGGTGGAGCTGGGCTATCTGCGCCCCACGGCCCTGGAGCCCTGCGACGAGCTCTCCGCCGGGGACGTGGGCTACTTTACCGCCAGCATAAAAAATGTGGCGGATACCCAGGTGGGGGACACCGTAACCCTGGCCGAGCGCCCGGCGGATAAAGCCCTGCCCGGCTACCGGCCCGCCCGCCCCATGGTCTACTGCGGCATCTACACCGAGGACGGTTCCAAATACCCGGATCTGCGGGACGCTCTGGACAAGCTGAAGCTCAATGATGCCTCCCTGTCCTATGAGCCGGAGAGCTCCGTGGCACTGGGCTTCGGCTTCCGCTGCGGCTTTCTGGGCATGCTCCACATGGAGATAATCCAGGAGCGGCTGGAGCGGGAGTTCGATCTGGAGCTGGTGACCACCCTCCCCTCTGTAATATACAAGGTTGTCAAGACCGACGGCAGCACCGTCATGGTGGATAATCCCCACAATTATCCGGAGGTGCCCTCCATAGCCGAGGCCTACGAGCCCTATGTGAAGGTGAGCATAATCACCCCCAACGACTATGTGGGCAACATTATGCCTTTGTGCCAGGACCGCCGGGGAGAGTATAAGGGCATGCAGTATCTGGACACCCGGCTGGTGGAGATGCACTATGAGATGCCCCTCAACGAGATAATCTATGACTTTTTTGACACCCTGAAGGCCCGCACCAAGGGCTATGCCTCCCTGGACTATGAGCTGAGCGAATACAAGACCAGCGACCTGGTGAAAGTGGACTTGCTGATAAACGGGGACCAGGTGGACGCCCTCAGCTTCATCGCCCACCGGGACAAGGCCTACGGCCGGGCCCGGAAGCTCTGCGAAAAGCTGAAGGAGAACATCCCCCGCCAGCTCTTCGAGGTGCCCATCCAGGCGGCCATCGGCGGCAAGATAATCGCCCGGGAGACGGTGAAGGCCCTACGTAAGGACGTGCTGGCCAAGTGTTACGGCGGCGACATCACCCGCAAGAAGAAGCTGCTGGAAAAGCAGAAGGAGGGCAAAAAGAAGATGCGCCAGCTGGGCACGGTGCAGATACCCACCGAGGCCTTCCTGGCAGTGCTGAAATTGGACGAATAGACGGATATGGCAGACAGCTTACGGCGGCGGGTAAATCCCCGCCGCTTTTCCCGTGCCTACATGTCCGGGGAAATTTCTTAAACAAATCTTAAATCATTGCCCCATTGGTTTTTAATTATTTTTGACGTAGAATAAGGCCAAGGGAAAGGAAAAGCCCCGGCGCCGGACCTGCTCCCAGGAATGAACGAGGTGGAAAGATGTACAACATACTTGTGTGCGACGACGAAAGGGATATCGTCTCGGCTCTCAGGATATACCTGGAGCCGGAGGGATATAGGGTGCTGGAGGCCTATAACGGCCAGGAGGCCCTGGACATACTGGACAGGGAGCAGGTACACCTGATACTGCTGGATATAATGATGCCCAGGCTGGACGGCATCAGCGCCGTGGCAAAGCTGAGGGAATACAGCAATGTGCCCGTTATCCTCCTCACCGCCAAAAGCGAGGACACCGACAAGGTGCTGGGATTGAACGTGGGGGCCGACGACTATATAACAAAGCCCTTCAACCCACTGGAAGTGCTGGCCAGGGTGCGCAGTCAGCTGCGCCGTTATACCCAGCTGGGAGGCAGCGGCAGCACCGGCGGCAGCGCCCTGACCATAGGCAACATCAGCCTGGACGACGGCAGCAAGGACGTGACGGTGGACGGGGAGCAGGTGAGCCTGACGCCCACGGAGTACGAGATATTGAAGCTGCTGATGAACAACCCCGGCCGGGTGTTCTCCCCCAGGGAGATATACCGTCTGGTGTGGAAGGACGAGCCCTACGGGGCGGAGAGCACCGTGGCCGTCCACATCCGGCACCTGCGGGAAAAGGTGGAGATAAATCCCGCCGAGCCCAGATATATCAAGGCCGTGTGGGGCCAGGGCTACAAGATGGAGAGAGGAAAGAAAAATGAAAAGACTTAAAAGCAGCGCCTTGGCTAAGACCTTGGCTTTTATCCTCTGCATGCTTTTTGCCGCAGGCATGTTCATGAGCTTTATGTGCGTGGGCGTACTGTACGGCTACGGCGGCTACACCGGCGGCAGCCTGAATACGGTGCTGCAAAACTACCTGGAGCCCTGGTGCGTCAACAAGATGTTCACCGCCATGGAGGGCTTCCGCTATGGGGCCGACCCGGCGGAGCTGGACAGTACCGTTGGCATGAGCTTTGCCATATATGACCAGTACAACGAAGTTGTATACGACGGCCTGGACTCCCAAAGCTATATCGTGAAGACCAGCCCCTACGGCTTCTGGTATCCTGCGGAGGATGCGGCCATATACATTGCCCAGCCCTGGGAAGAGGAGGCGAGTCCGGAGGGGACTGCCCCGGAGCCCAGCCTGAGCCCGGATATGCAGACCGCCGTGACTCAGGCGGGGGACGCCCTGAGCAGCCCCCAGCCCACGGCTGAGCCCAGTGCGGCGCCGACCCAGGAGCCCCAGGCTTCCGCCTCCCCCGACGGGGAGGAGAGCGGCCTCAGCGGCAGCATGAGCAGCCCGGAGCCCACGGCGGCTGCCCAGACCCCGGAGCCTACGGCAAGCCCCGAACCCACGGCGGAAACCGACCAGTCTGCATTCGTTGAAGTGTCCCCTGCCCGCTACAGCATGGTGGGCTATGTGCTGGACACTGTGGGGGAGAACGAAGAAGTGGCGGGCATGACCAATCTGCTCAACTACTGCTACGCCTATAAGAACCTGCTGCTGGGGGCGATGATAGGCTTTGCCCTGCTGGCCCTCTGCTGCTTTGCCTTCCTCATGGCCGCAGCAGGCCACAAGAGCGGCATAGACGGGATACAGCCGGGCCTCACCGAGCGGCTGCCCTTCGATGTGTTCACGGTGCTCATTGCAGCTCTGGGCGTAATGCTTATGCAGCTGCTCATCATCTTCAGCACCGGCGGGGCAAATATACTGAAATTCATAACCTATACCCTGGTGTTCGAGGCTGCGGCGGTCCTGGGCCTCTGGTGGTGCCTGAGCTTTGCCCGGCGGCTGAAACTGGGCAGCGTACTGAAAAGCTGCATCAGCGTGCGCGTCATCCTGTGGTGCTGGCGCAGCCTCAAAAAGCTGCTGGCCTTTACCGGGGACGCCCTGAGGGGCATGGCCCTGGTGCCCAAGGCCACGGTTATAATTTTCATAATACTGTTCGTGGAGTTTTTCTGGATAGTGGCCTACGGCGCAGACGGGGCCTTCCTGCTGTTCGGCTGGTTTATAGAGAGAGCCGTGCTGGTGCTGTTGGCGGCCTGGGTGCTGCTGTGCATGAAGAAGCTGCTGAAGGCCGGGGAGGAGCTGAGCCAGGGGAACCTGGACTACCGGGTGGACACCGCAAAAATGCGGGGGCCCCTGAAGGAGCACGGCGAGCAGCTAAACCGCATAGGCGAGGGCATGAACAAGGCAGTGAACGAGCGGATGAAGTCGGAGCACTTCAGGACCGAGCTAATCACCAACGTCTCCCACGATATAAAGACCCCCCTCACCTCCATCATCAACTATGTGGATCTGCTGGAGAAGGAGGAGATAGACAACGAGAAGGCCAGGGAATACCTGGAAGTCCTCTCCCGCCAGTCCGCCAGGCTAAAAAAGCTCATCGACGACCTGATGGAGGCCTCCAAAGCCAGCACCGGAAATCTCAACGTGAACCTGGAGCGCTGTGAGCTGGGTGTGCTGATAGACCAGTGCGCCGGGGAATACGCCGAAAAGCTGAAGGCCGCCGGGCTGGAGCTGGTGGTGACAAAGCCGGAAGAGCCGGTGGCCATCATGGCCGACGGGCGGCACATGTGGCGCATCTTCGACAACCTGCTGAACAATATCTGCAAGTACGCCATGGCCGGGACCCGGGTGTATATCAATCTGGACAAGGAGGCAGGCCGGGCCACCGTCAGCTTCCGGAACATCTCCGCCCGGCAGCTGAACATCAGCGGCGAGGAGCTGATGGAGCGCTTCGTCCGGGGAGACAGCTCCCGGAACACCGAGGGCAGCGGCTTAGGGCTCAGCATAGCCCGGAGCCTGGCTCAGCTGCAAAAAGGGGAGCTGGAGCTCACCGTGGACGGGGACCTGTTCAAGGTGGTGCTGAGATTCAGGACCCTGGACTGAGCTGGAAATCCGGAGACGGACGTGCTATAATCTAATACAGAAGGTTCAGGGGGCCGGTTCGGCCCCCTGTTTCAACAGGAGGTTATGGCATGAAAAACAGAAAACTGAGGCGCTGCCTGGCCCTGCTGTGCCTGGCCCTGCTGCTCATGGCGGGCTGTGGCTCCACACCGGCTGCGGCCACGCCGGCGGCTTCCCCCATCCGGACGGCCCAGGCCCCCGCCGCCTCCCCGGCGGATATGCCGGAGGGGAGCAGCTTCTCGGTGCACTTTATAGACGTGGGACAGGCGGACGCCGCCCTGGTGGAGTGCGACGGGCATTTCATGCTCATCGACGGGGGCAACCGGGGGGACTCGGACGTGATATACACGGTGCTGAAAAATGCCGGGGCGGAGGAGCTGGACATGGTTGTGGCCAGCCACGCCCACGAGGACCACATCGGCGGTCTGCCGGGAGCCTTCAATTATGCCAGGGCGGAGCTGACCCTCTGCCCGGTGACGGACTACGACAGCGGGATATTTGAGACTTTTAAAGAGTATGCCGAAGATAAGGGCGGCGGCCTCACGGTGCCGGAGGCCGGGGATAAATACGCCCTGGGCAGCGCAGAGGTGGAGATACTGGGCCTGAATGCCGGGGAGGACACCAACAACACCTCCATTGTTCTCATGATACGCTACGGGGAGACCTCCTTCCTCTTCACCGGGGACGCAGAGCGGGAGGCGGAGCAGGCCCTGCTGGATTCCGGTGCGGAGCTGAAAGCGGATGTGCTTAAAGTAGGCCACCACGGCAGCGACACCAGCACATCATACCCTTTCCTCCGGGAGGTCATGCCGGAATACGCCCTCATCTCCGTGGGGGAGGGCAACAGCTATGAGCACCCGGAGGAGGGCGCCCTCAGCCGCCTGCGGGATGCGGACTGCAAAATACTGCGCACGGACCTGAACGGGGATATTATTATAAGCTCCGACGGCAGGGAGCTCACCGTCACCACGGACAAAACGGCCACGGAGGAGCAGCTGCTGACTCCCGGCGGCAAGAGCCAAAGCATAGCAAAGCCCGATGCTGCCCAGAGCCCGGAACCTGACCCGGCGGAGACGGAGCAGCCCCAGAGCCAGGAGACCATGGTCTGGATACCCAAGAGCGGCTCCAAGTACCACAGCGACCCGGAGTGCAGCAACATGAAAGACCCCAGCCAGGTGAGCCTGAGCCAGGCGGAGAGTATGGGCTACACCCCGTGTAAAAAATGCTGGTAAAAAACTTATAGGACTTTGTCCATCTCTGCGGCCGTCCTGCATTATGCAGGGCGGCCGCAGTTTTAAAAAGAGGGGAACTATTGCTAAAAAAGCCCGGCAGTCCTTGACCTGACAGGGCTTTAATGATAAAATACACTGTCTAATTATGTACAGCTCATCTTCGGAGAAGGATATGTGGATATCGGATAAATGGAAAGACTTTGAGCTCATCGACTGCTCAAAGGGTGAAAAGCTGGAGCGCTGGGGCAGCTTCTATCTGGTGCGCCCGGACCCCCAGGCCATATGGGACACTCCCCGGAGCAACCCCCACTGGAACGACCGGGACGCCCGCTACCGCCGCAGCGAGACCGGCGGCGGCAGCTGGGACAAGGGCAAGCTGCCGGAGAACTGGCAGATACATTACGGGGAACTGACTTTCAACGTAAAGCCCATGAACTTCAAGCACACCGGGCTTTTCCCGGAGCAGGCCTGCAACTGGGACTGGGCCATGGCCAAGATACGTTCTGCGGGCAGGCCCATAAACGTGCTGAACCTCTTCGGCTATACCGGGGCGGCCACCGTGGCCTGCGCCAAAGCCGGGGCCCAGGTCTGCCACGTGGACGCTGCAAAGGGCATGGTGGCCTGGGGCAAGGACAATGCCGCCGCCTCGGGGCTGAGCCAGGCCCCCATCCGCTGGATAGTGGACGACTGCGGCAAGTTCGTGGAGCGGGAGATACGCCGGGGCCGGCGCTACGACGCCATAATCATGGACCCGCCCTCCTATGGCCGGGGCCCCGGGGGCGAGGTGTGGAAGCTGGAGCAGAACCTGTGGCCCTTCGTGTCCCTCTGTGCCGGAGTGCTCAGTGAGGAACCACTCTTTGTGATAATCAATTCCTATACCACGGGCCTGTCCCCCTCGGTGCTCAGCTATGTCACCGAGAGCATATTCACCAAGAAATTCGGCGGCCGCTCCGAGAGCCGGGAGCTGGCCCTGCCGGTGACGGACAGCGGCCTCTACCTCCCCTGCGGTGCGACATGCAGATGGGAAACCTGACCTGCGCCGCCGGGGGCGGATGAAGCAGGTCAGGTTTCTCCGCAGGCTCGCCGTTGGCGGCCCGGTTTCAATGCCGGGCCGGGAACGGCAATGAGCCAAGGCGGCAAGGGCTGACCTGCGCCGCGGCGTCGCTTCCCGTCTGCCGGTTCCCATCTCCGCCGAGGGCGGCAATAAATCATACAGCGGCTTAGACCGAAAGGATAAAAAGCCTTGAGCATAATCAAGTTTGAAAAGGTACATTTCACCTATCCCGGGGACCAGATGGAGAGCCTCTGCGGCGTGGACCTGGAGATAGAGAAGGGCAGCTTCGTGGCTGTGCTGGGCCACAACGGCTCCGGCAAGTCCACCCTGGCAAAGCACATGAACGGCATCCTGGTACCCACGGAGGGCCGGGTGCTGGTGGAGGGCATAGACAGCGCCGACGAGAGCCGCCTCATTGAGCTGCGGCGGAAGGTGGGCATGGTCTTCCAGAACCCGGACAACCAGATAGTTGCCAACGTGGTGGAGGACGACGTGGCCTTTGCCCCGGAGAACCTGGGTGTGGAGCCCGGGGAGATACGCCGGAGGGTGGACGAGGCCTTGAAGCTGGTGGACATGTACGAGCTGCGCCGCCACGCCCCCCATCTTCTCTCCGGCGGCCAGAAGCAGAGGGTGGCCATTGCGGGAGTCATCGCCATGGAGCCGGACATAATAGTCCTGGACGAGCCCACCGCCATGCTGGACCCCCTGGGCCGGGAGGAGGTCATCTCCACCGTCACCCGGCTGTGCCGGGAGAAGGGCATGACCGTGGTGCTCATCACCCACCACATGGACGAATGCGTGGGGGCCGACCGGCTCATAGTCATGTCAAACGGCAATATAGCGGCCGACGGGAAGCCCGCCGAGGTCTTCGCGGACATTGAGCTCATGGAGAAGGAAGGGCTCACGGTGCCGGAGACCACCAGGCTATTGTACGACCTGAGGCAGCGGGGCATGGACCTGCCCCTCACGGCCCTGGATGTGGAGTCCTGCGCAAAAGAGATAGTAAATCAGCTCAGAGGTTAAAGCATGTCAGAGATAATAGTGGAGAAGCTGCGCCACATATACAGCGCAGGCACTCCTTTTGAAGTTGCGGCCATAGAGGATATAGACCTGGTGATACCCCAGGGCCAGCTGGCGGCGGTGATAGGCCACACCGGCTCGGGGAAATCCACCTTCATCCAGCATCTCAACGCCCTGCTCTCTCCCAGCTCCGGCAAGGTCAGCTGCGGAGGGAAGGACATAAACGAGAGCAAGATAAGCCGCAAGGAGGTAAAGAGCCAGGTGGGTCTGGTGTTCCAGTACCCGGAATATCAGCTCTTCGAGGAGACGGTGTACAAGGACATAGCCTTCGGTCCCAAGAACATGAAGCTGTCCGAAGAAGAGATAGACCAGCGGGTCCGGGAGGCGGCGGGCTTTACCGGCGTGGAGGAGGAGCTGCTGGACAAGTCACCCCTGGAACTATCCGGCGGCCAGAAACGTCGTGTAGCCATAGCGGGTGTGATAGCCATGCGCCCGGGGGTGCTCATCCTGGACGAGCCCACCGCCGGACTGGACCCGGCGGGCTGCCGGCAGATATTGGAGAATATCTGCGCCTACAGGGAAAAGACCGGGGCCACGGTGATAATCGTCAGCCACAGCATGGACGACGTGGCCCGGATTGCGGAGCGGATAATAGTCTTCAGCCACGGCCACATAGTCATGGACGGCACGGCAAAGGAGGTCTTCTCCAGAGCTCAGGAGCTGGTGGAGATAGGCCTGGACGTGCCCCACGCCACGGAGCTGGCCATGGAGCTTAAAAAGCAGGGCCTGCCCCTGCCCGAGGGCATCTATACCCACGAGCAGCTTTTGAGCTCCCTGCTGGAGCTGAAGGGGGTGGCCTCATGCTGAAGGACATCACCCTGGGCCAGTTCTTCCCGGGAGATACCATTGCCCACCGGCTGGACCCCCGCACCAAGCTGCTGATGGTGACCTTGTATATCGTGGCCCTGTTCCAGGCCAAGGGCTGGCTGAGCTACGGCATACTCACCCTGGTGACCTTCAGCTGCATGAGGGTGTCCCACATCAGCCTGAAAAACATCTTCAAGGGCCTAAAGCCCATGATATTCATCATCAGCCTCACGGCCTTGCTGAACATCTTCTATACCGACGGCACCCCCATAGTCCCCGGCTGGATAATCACCTGGGAGGGCATTGCCCGGGCAATACAGATGGTGCTGCGCATAGTGCTGCTGATAACCGGCACCTTCCTGCTCACCTACACCACCAGCCCCATAGCCCTCACCGACGGGCTGGAGATACTCCTGGGGCCGCTGAAAAAGCTGAAGCTGCCCATCCACGAGATGACCATAATGATGAGCATGGCCCTGCGCTTCATCCCCACCCTCATAGAGGAGACGGACAAGATAATGTCCGCCCAGAAGGCCAGAGGCGCAGACTTTGAGACCGGCAGCCTCATAGACCGGGCCAAGGCCCTGCTGCCGGTGCTGGTGCCCCTTTTCGTGTCGGCCTTCCGACGGGCGGACGAGCTGGCCATAGCCATGGAGAGCCGCTGCTATCACGGGGGCGAGGGCCGCACCCGCATGAAGCAGCTGGTCATGGCCGGGCGGGACTATTTGGCCCTGGCTCTCGCCGTGCTGCTGCTGGCGGGCATGATATATTTAAAAAAGCTGGGTATTTAAAAAGCAATGAGAAACATCGCTTTGATGCTGCGCTATGACGGCAGCCGCTACCACGGCTGGCAGGTGCAGAAAAACGAGATAAGCGTGGCCCAGACCCTGGAGGAAGCTTTGAGCAAGACCTGCGGCCACGCCGTGAAGACCGTGGGCTGCGGCCGCACCGACGCCGGGGTCCACGCCCTGCGCTACTGCGCAAACTTCCGCTCCGACACCCGCATACCTCTGGACCGGCTGCCCCTGGCGGTGAACTCCCGGCTGCCGGAGGATATAGCGGTGCTGGAGGCGGTGGAGGCTCCGGAGGACTTCAACGCCATCGGCTCATGTATAAAAAAGGAATATGTATATAAAATACTAAATAGCAATATCAGGGACCCCTTCCTGGAAAAGCGGGTGTGCTTCTACCCCCAGCACCTGGACATGGAGCTGATGGCGAGGGCCGCCCGGGCCTTTGAAGGCACCCACGACTTTAAAGCCGTGCGCAGCGAGGGGACAAAGACGAAGACCACCGTGCGCACCGTGTACTGGTGCCGGGCGGAAAAGGAGGGGGACATCATCACCGTCTCCGTCTGTGCCGACGGCTTTTTGTACAACATGTGCCGGGCCATGGTGGGCACCATGGTCTACGCCTCCTACGGCAAGCTGCTGCCGGAGGATATACCTTCGCTTCTGGAAAAAGGTGACCGGCGGCTCACCGGGCCCACCATGCCGCCCCAGGGCCTGTACCTCAACCGGGTATGGTATGAGGGAGCCGTGGGGGAGATGTTTTCCAGATATTGAGGCCTCAGCGCCATATATTTGTTCATAAACTTGTGTTAGAATAATGAATCCGGGCGGGTGCGGACCGCCCGGCGGCAATACATATAAAGGATGAAACACACATGAAGATAATTATCGATGTCCTCCTCTTGGTAATAATTGCCCTGTGTACCTGGAACGGGTATAAGCGGGGACTGGTGGGCGGCGTGGCCGGCATCCTGGCCATCATCATCGCCCTGTTCGGCGGCAGCCTCCTGTCCTCGGCCTACGCCCACGAAGTGGTCCCCGCCCTGGAGCCCTTTGTGGACGGCTATATAGACTCCCAGGAGACCAGAAGCACCGTGCTGGAGGAGCTGGGCTACGGGGAGAGCGATTTGTCCCTGGAGGATATTCTGAGCCAGGACAGTTCCCTGCGCTACGACTACGCCTACGAATGCATGAGGTATGTGGGCTTTTACGAGAAGCGGGCGGACGACCTGGCCAATGACGCCGTCTCCCTGGCGGACGCCAACGGCATCTCCATGACCGACGCGGTGGTGGCAGTGCTCTGTGACACCATAACCTATGTGGGGGCATTGGTCATTGCCTTCCTGCTCATCCTCATCTTCCTGGTGGCCATAGGCAATGTGGGCAACCTCTCCTTCCGCCTGCCCAACATGGAGGCCCTGGACGAGGTGGGCGGCGCGGTGCTGGGCTTTGCCAAGGCCTTCATATACTGCGTGCTGCTGTGCTGGCTGCTCAGCTTCCTGGGCATAATAATAGGCCAGGACACCATGGAGCACACCACCCTGGGGCGTTTCTTCCTGATTTTTGACTTTATGACCAATGGCCTGATGTGAGATACAGGCACGGATTTTTATAACGGAGGCAATAAATGCAGCCTACAATGTGTTCCCGCTGCGGCAAGAACGTGGCCGTGGTATTCATTACAAAGATAGAAGGAGGCCAGACCAAGAACGAGGGCCTGTGCCTCAAGTGCGCCAGAGAACTGCACATAAAGCCCATTGACGACGTGATAAACAAGATGGGCATCAGCGACGACGAGCTGGACTCCCTCACCGGGGATATGAGCGCCGCCCTCTCCGGGGCGGAGGAGATACTCCCGGTCTCCGAGGGGGACGAGGGCACCGAGGACGACGGCAAGACCGCCACCTTCCCCTTCCTCAGCCGGCTCTTCGGCGGACCTCCCGCCCCGGGTGAAAGCCCCGCCGGCGGCAGCTCCGAGCCCCGCCGTCCCGAGCCCCGGGAAAACGGCAAGGCCCCCAAGAGAAAATTCCTGGACAGCTACTGCATTGACCTGACCGCCCGGGCCAGGGAGGGCAAGCTGGACAGCATGATAGGCAGGGAGGAGGAGCTGGAGCGGGTCATCCAGATCCTGAACCGGCGCCAGAAGAACAACCCCTGCCTCATCGGCGAGCCCGGCGTGGGCAAGACCGCCATAGCGGAAGGCCTGGCCCAGCGCATAGCCATGGGCAACGTGCCCTATAAACTGCAAAACAAGCAGGTCTATCTGCTGGACCTCACCGCCCTGGTGGCGGGCACCCAGTTCAGGGGCCAGTTCGAGAGCCGCATGAAGGGGCTCATCGAGGATATACGCAAGCAGTGCAACATCATCCTGGTCATCGACGAGGTACACAACATCGTGGGCGCCGGGGACGCCGAGGGCAGCATGAACGCCGCCAACATCCTCAAGCCCGCCCTGTCCCGGGGGGAGATACAGGTCATCGGCGCCACCACCTTCACCGAGTACAGGAAACATATAGAGAAGGACTCCGCCCTGGAGCGGCGCTTCCAGCCCGTCACCGTCAACGAGCCCTCCATTGAGGACAGCATAAAGATACTGGAGGGCATAGCCCACTACTATGAGGAGCACCACGGGGTGCACATCTCCCATGAGATGTGCCGCCAGGCGGTGCTGCTCAGCGAGCGCTACATCACCGACCGCTTCCTCCCCGACAAGGCCATAGACCTTATAGACGAGGCCTGCTCCGACGTTAGCCTCAAGGACAAGGACATAAACCGCCGGATGATGGCCCAGCGGGATCTGGAGAATATCCGCTTTGAGCGGGAGGCCCTGGCCAATTCCCAGGCCCCCAAGGGCGTGGAGATGACCGAGGAGATGCTGGATAAGCGCTACGCCCGGATAGCGGAGCTGCGCAGCAAGGAGCTGCAGCTGGAGCAGGAGCTTCAGGAGCTGGACAAAAAGCCGGTGCCGGAGCTGACTATGGATAACCTGGCCAGGATAATAGAGCTCTGGACCAAGATACCCGCCTCCAGCATCCGGGAGGATGAGCTGGAGCGCCTGGCGGGCCTGGAAGACAGGCTGAAAGAGCACATCGTGGGCCAGGACGAGGCCATCGCCTCCGTCTGCGCCGCCATAAAGCGCAGCCGCGTGGGCCTGAAGACCCACAGAAAACCGGTGAGCTTCATCTTCGTGGGGGGCACCGGCGTGGGCAAGACCGAGCTGGTAAAGCGCCTGGCGGCGGATATGTTCGATTCCCCCGAGTCCCTCATCCGCCTGGACATGTCGGAGTTCATGGAGAAGTTCTCCGTCTCCCGCATCATCGGCTCGCCTCCGGGCTACGTGGGCTATGACGAGGCCGGCCAGCTCACCGAGAAGATACGCCGCAAGCCCTACAGCGTGGTGCTCTTCGACGAGATAGAAAAGGCCCACCCGGACGTCATGAACATCCTGCTTCAGATACTGGACGACGGCCGGATAACCGACGCCCAGGGCCGCACGGTGAACTTTGAAAACACCATCATAATCATGACCACCAACGCCGGCAGCAACAACAAGAGCGGCAGCGTGGGCTTCGGCGGCAGCCTCAGCGACATGAGCCGGGAGCGCACCATGAAGGCCCTCAACGAGTTTTTGCGCCCGGAATTCATAAACCGTGTGGATGAGGTCATCTGCTTCAACCAGCTCACGGAGGAGAATTTCCGCTCCATCGCCGCCCTGATGCTCACGGAGCTGAAGGACCTGATGGCGGAGAAGAACATCTCCCTCAGCTGGGACGAGAGCCTCATAGACCACCTGGTGAAGGAGGGCTACTCCGTCACCTACGGGGCCAGGAACCTGCGCCGCCTCATCCAAAAGCAGATAGAGGACGGCATAGCCGAGAAGATAATCTCCGGCAGGAACAGGAAAGTGAAGTCCATCCTCCTCTCCGCAGCGGAGGGCAAGGTGGAGATAGAGGCAAAGGAGTGAATACCGTGGGCAATATCCGGATAATCCTGGGAGACATCACAAAGCAGAACTCCGACGCCATCGTAAACGCCGCCAACTGCTCCCTGCTGGGGGGCGGCGGCGTGGACGGGGCCATCCATAGGGCCGCAGGACCTGAGCTGCTGGCGGAGTGCCGCACCTTGAACGGCTGCGAGACCGGCAAGGCCAAGATAACCAAGGGCTACCGCCTGCCGGCAAAATACGTCATCCATACCCCCGGCCCGGTGTGGCACGGGGGCGGCCACGGGGAGGCGGAGCTGCTGGCTTCCTGCTACCGCTCCTGCCTGGAGCTGGCCAGGGAATACGGCTGCAAAAGCGTGGACTTCCCCTCCATCAGCACCGGGGTCTATCACTTCCCCCTGGAGAAGGCGGCGGACATCGCCATAGGCGCCATTGCAGACTTCTTGAAGGCCAACCCGGAGATAGAGCAGGTGCGCATGGTCTGCTTTGACGAGAGGACCAAGGCCTTTTATGACAGGGCTCTGGAGAAGCTGGGCCAATGAGCATGAAACGCAAATACATAAAGCTCCACTACAATTCACCGGTGGTGCTGACCTTTGCCCTGGTGTCCTTCTGCGTGCTGCTGCTGGACTACTTCACCGGCGGCGTGAGCACCTATAAATATTTCAGCGTCTACCGGGCGCCCCTCAATGAGTTCTGGACCTATCCCCGCTTTGTGCTCCATGTGCTGGGCCACAGCAGCTACAGCCACTACATCAACAACATGATGATGATACTGGTCATCGGCCCCCCTCTGGAGGAGAAATACGGCAGCCGCCCCCTGTTCTGGGCCATCTTCCTCACGGCTCTGGTCTCCGGTATGGTGCACTTCCTCTTCTTCCCGGACACCGCCCTGCTGGGGGCCTCGGGCATAGTCTTCATGATGATAGCCATGTCCTCCCTGGCGGGGATGAAGGACGGCAGCATACCCATAACCCTCATCCTGGTGCTCACTTTGTACATAGGCGGCGAGATTATCGACGGCTTCGTTTTGCAGGACAACGTCTCCCAGATAACCCATATCATCGGCGGCATCTGCGGGGCCCTGCTGGGCCTGAGCATGAGGAAATAGGCCGTGGAAAGTCTGCTGATAAGCGCCTGCCTTTTGGGCTTTGAATGTAAATACAGCGGGGGCAGCAACGCCCTGGACGCGGATAAGCTGGCCGCCCTCAGAAAAAGGTACAGGCTCATCCCCGTCTGCCCCGAGTCCGCCGGAGGCCTGCCCACCCCCAGAGCTCCCAGCGAGCGCCAGGGGGAGAAGGTGATGAACAAGCTGGGGCAGGACGTGACGGAGGCATACCGGAAGGGGGCGGAGACCGCCCTGTATCTGGCCCGGCGCTATTGCTGCACCAAGGCCCTGCTGAAAGAGCGCAGCCCCTCCTGCGGCAGCGGCGGGATATACGACGGGAACTTTACCGGCACCCTCATCCCCGGGGACGGGGTGGCGGCGGAGGAGCTGAAGGCCGCCGGCTTTGCCGTGTACGGTGAAAGTGAAACAGAAAAGCTGATAAAATGACCGCCTCTCTTAACTGTAAGAGAGACGGTCATTTATTTATCCTTTTTGCCCTTCCTGCTCCCGGCGGGAGCAGCTGCTGCCGCAGTTTTCGCAGTTGCCGGAGCAGCCGCCGTGGCGGCGGGCGCTGCGCCAGGCCATGACCACCAGCACGGCTATGAGCAGAAGTATCAGTATGTCCAGAAAATTCATATCAGCATTGCACCTACATTATAGACTATAAAGGCTGCCAGCCAGGCCACGGCGCATTGGAGCAGCACCACGCCCAGGGCTTTCAGCCGGGAATCCAGCTCCCGGCGTATGGTGGCGATGGAGGCCACACAGGGGGTATACAGCAGGGTGAAGACCAGGAAGCTCACCGCCGCCAGGGGGCTGAACACGGAGGTGAGGTCCCCGCCCAGCTCCGCCATGCTGGTGCCCAGCAGCACCGCCAGGGTGGACACCACAGCCTCCTTGGCGGTGAAGCCGGAGATGAGGGCGGTGACCATGCGCCAGTCCCCAAAGCCCAGGGGCTTGAAGACGGGGGCGATGAGCTGGCCTATCATGGCAAGCAGGCTGTCGGCGCTGCTGGTGACCACGTTCAGACGGGAGTCAAAGCTCTGGAGCACCCAGATGAGCACCGTGGCCATGAAGATGATGGAGAAGGCCCGCTGCAAAAAGTCCCTGGCCTTTTCCCACAGCAGCAGCCCCACGCTCTTGGCGGAGGGCATACGGTAGTTGGGCAGCTCCATGACGAAGGGCACAGGCTCACCCTTGAAGGCGGTGCCTCTCAGCACCAGGGCCACTATTATGCCCACCACTATGCCCGTCACGTACAGGGCTATCATGGCAAGGCCGCTGTTTTCAAAGAAGGCGGCGGAGAACACCGCGTAGATGGGTATCTTGGCAGAGCAGCTCATATAGGGGGTGAGGAGTATGGTCATCTTCCGGTCCCGGTCGGAGGAGACGGTGCGGGTGGCCATGATGGCGGGCACCGTGCAGCCGAAGCCTATGAGCATGGGCACGAAGCTGCGGCCGGAGAGGCCGATCTTTCTCAGCAGCTTGTCCATGACGAAGGCCACCCGGGCCATGTAGCCGGTGTCCTCCAGGATGGAGAGGAAGAAGAACAGGGTGACTATAAGGGGCAGGAAACTGAGCACGCTGCCCACGCCGGAGATGACCCCGTCCACCACCAGGCCCTTCACCACCGGGTTGATGCCATAGGCGGTGAGGCCCCGATCCACCAGGCCGCTGATGGCGTCGATGCCCAGGCTGAGCCAATCGGAGAGGGCGGAGCCTATCACGTTGAAGGTGAGATAGAAGATGAGGAACATTATCCCCAGAAAGACGGGGATGGCGGTGTATTTGCCGGTGAGTATTTTATCTATCTGCACGGAGCGGCGGTGTTCTATGCTCTCGTGGCACTTCACCACCGTCTTGGCCACAGCATTTTCTATGAAGCTGTAGCGCATGTCCGCTAGGGCGGCGTTCCGGTCCAGGCCGGTCTCCGCCTCCATCTGCACTATGCAGTGCTCCAGCAGCTCCTTCTCGTTCTGGTCCAGGCCCAGCAGGTCCGCCATCTCCGGGTCACCCTCGATGAGCTTGGCGGTGCAGAAGCGGGAGGAGATGCCCAGCTTGTCCGCGTGGTCCTGGATGAGGTGGACCACGGCGTGGATGCAGCGGTGGACGGGGGAGCCCTCGTCGCAGAAGTCGTAGACCCCCGGGAGGGTCTTGTTCCTGGCCACGGTGACGGCCTGGTCAATGAGCTCGGACACGCCCTCGCCCTTGGCGGCCACAATGGGCACCACCGGGATGCCCAGCTCCCGGCTCAGGCCGCTGATGTCCACGGTGCCGCCGTTGGCGCGCACCTCGTCCATCATGTTCATCGCCAGCACCGTGGGGATGCGCAGTTCCAGCAGCTGCAGAGTGAGGTAGAGGTTTCGCTCGATGTTGGTGGCGTCGATTATGTTAATTATGCAGTCGGGCCGGTTGTTGAGGATGAAGTTCCGGGAGACTATCTCCTCCTGGGTGTAGGGCCGCAGGGAGTAGATGCCGGGCAGGTCCACCACGCTGCAGTTTTTCTGCCCCCGCACGTCCCCCATCTTCTGGTCCACGGTGACGCCGGGGAAATTGCCCACATGCTGGTTGGCGCCGGTGAGGGCATTGAAGAGGGTGGTTTTTCCGCAGTTCTGATTTCCCACCAGAGCAAATATCATCGGCCCTCCACCTCCGGCACTATCTGGATTTTCTTTGCATCCTCGATGCGCAGGGTCAGCTCGTAGCCCCGGACCCTTATCTCTATGGGGTCGCCCATGGGGGCCACCTTCTGCAGCGTCACCCTGGTGCGGGGAATGAGCCCCATGTCCAGCAGGCGGCAGCGGAGAGCGCCCTCTCCCCCAACGGCGCTGATGACGCCGCTCTCGCCTATGCTAAGTTCGTCCAAT
Organism: Candidatus Limivicinus sp.; assembly: GCA_048417135.1. Classification (GTDB taxonomy): domain Bacteria; phylum Bacillota; class Clostridia; order Oscillospirales; family Oscillospiraceae; genus Limivicinus. Next base: position 48,532 of record DBFSDV010000029.1, read on the forward strand.
GTCATATCTCTCTGTCCTCCGGGCACAGCACTGGTTCTCACACATTATTAAATATACCGGGATGATATTAGCACGGGCTAATTCCACTGTCAAGAGCGGGCCGGCTCAGCAGCGGCTTTTTACATAGCGCACTACATAGTCGGCAAAGCGGCGGGTGGCGGGGCCGGCCCGGTCTCCGGCGGCAATGGCCATGCCTATGGTGCGCTTGGACTCCGGTACCAGGGGCAGTATCTGAATATCGTCGTGGCGGCCCTTCAAAAGCAGCTCCGGCATGATGCTTATGCCCAGGCCCTGCTCCACCATGGCGATGATGGCGTAGTCATCCTTGGTGTAAAAGCGCACGTTGGGCTTGACCCCGGCGGACTCCAGAGCCCGGCGGGCGTCGTGGTCGGAACTCTCCAGCAGGCTTATGAAGGGCTCCGTCTCGCACTCCACCAGGGGGAATTTGGGATAGCTCTCAAAGCGGCTGTGCCGGGGGAGTATGGCTAGCAGCCGGTCGTCCATAAGGGGAATGCACTCGCAGTCCACGGCGCAGGGCACGTTCACAAAGCCTATGTCTATGCTGCCCTCCAGCAGCCACTGCTCCACGTCGTGGTAGTCCCCGTTGAGCAGCTTTATATCCACCTTGGGAAAGTCCTGCTGGAATTCCTTCAGCACCGGAGGCAGCCAGTGGACGGCAACGGAGGTGAAGCTGCCTATGCGCACGGTACCGCTGTCCAGGCCACGTATAGAGGAGGCGGTCTGATTGAGCTGCTCGGCGCTGTTGAGCAGGTTCCTCACGGCGGCTATCATCCGCTCACCCTCACCGGTGAGGTGCACCCCCGCCCGGCTGCGCTTCAGCAGGGCAAAGCCCAGCTCCTGCTCCAGGCTGTCTATGCTGTGGCTCACGGCGGACTGGGTGCAGCCCAGCACCTGGGCCGCCCTGGTGAGGCTGCCGGTCTCCACCACCGTCACCAGAGTCTGATACTTTGCAATGTTTATAGGCTCACATCCTTTAAATGAGTTTTGTTCATGTTAATATGAATACAATTAAGGGTGTTTATATTATAAACCAAAAAAATCAATATTCAAGTTTTTTAGGCCTGTCTCCCGCTTGAAATAAAAAAATATTTGATTATAATTCGTACCATGTTAAGAAAAGCGAGGAGAAAGCAATGTTCACCACATCATCTATCTGCATTTTGATTTCCGTTGTAGTCTATCTTGTGGGTATGCTGGTCATCGGCGTAGTGTACTCCAAGAACAACAACTCCGAGGACTTCTACCTTGGCGGCCGCAAGCTGGGCCCCATAGTCACCGCCATGAGCACCGAAGCCTCCGACATGAGCGCATACCTGCTCATGGGCGTGCCCGGCCTGGCTCTCTTCTGCGGCCTTGCGGAAGCCAGCTGGACGGCCATAGGCCTGGCCCTGGGCACCTATCTCAACTGGCTCATCGTTGCAAAGCGGCTGCGCCTCTACTCCGAAAAGATACACGCCATCACCGTCCCGGACTTTATCGCCATCCGCTTCAGGGACAATACCAAGCTGATAGAGACTCTGGGCGCCCTTATAGTCATCATCTTCTTCGTGCCCTACACCGCCTCCGGCTTTGCCGCCTGCGGCAAGCTCTTCAACAGCCTTTTTGGCTTTGACTACATGACCTCCATGATAATCTCCGCCGCAGTCATCGTGGCCTACTGCGCCACCGGCGGGTTCATGGCCGCCTCCGTCACCAGCCTTATCCAGAGCATAGTGATGACCTTTGCCCTTATCGTGGTTTTGATCTTCGGCATCAACAGTGCCGGCGGCTGGAGCGCCGTTGTGGAAAACGCCCGGGAGATCCCCGGCTACCTGAGCCTCACCGCCTCCACCAATATCCAGGCCACCGAGGCCGGCAGCTACACCCCCTTCATGATAGCCTCCACTCTGGCCTGGGGCCTGGGCTACTTCGGCATGCCCCACATCCTGCTCCACTTCATGGCCATCGGCGATGAGACCAAGCTGAAGCTCTCCCGCCGTGTGGGCTCCGTCTGGGTAGTCATCTCTCTGGGCGTCGCCGTGGTGATAGGCATCGTGGGCTACAGCATGGCCAAGGTGGGTACCATCGCCATGCCCGCATCCCAGGCCGAGGCCGAGAACATGATAGTCAACGCCTCCAGCGCCCTGGCCCAGGTGGGCATCATCCCCGGCATCATCGCCGGCATTATCATCGCCGGTATCCTGGCCGCCACCATGTCCACTGCCGACGCCCAGCTGCTGGCCGCAGCCTCCGGCGTCACCCACAACATACTCACCGACGTCTTCGGCATCAAACTCAGCGACAAGAAGACCATGCTCATCGCCCGCATCACCGTTCTGGCCGTGGCCGTCCTGGGCATCATCTTTGCCAGCGACCCCAACAGCTCCATCTTCCGTGTGGTCTCCTTTGCCTGGGCCGGCTTCGGCGCCACCTTCGGCCCCGTGATGCTCTTCGCCCTGTTCTGGAAGCGCTGCAATAAGTGGGGCGCCCTGGCGGGCATGGTCACCGGCGGCGTGATGATCTTCGTGTGGAAGTTCGGCGTTGCAAAGCTGGGCGGCATCTTCGCCATCTACGAGCTGCTCCCCGCCTTCATAATCTCCGCCGTGGTCATCGTGGTGGTGAGCCTGCTCACCGCCGCTCCCGAGAAGGAGATAGTGGAGGAGTTCGAGAGCGTGGGCAAGTGAGTCCCCGCTCTGCCGGAAAAATAAGATACGCAATAAAGAAGCTCCTGCGGCCCGGCCGCAGGAGCTATTCATATTCCGTGTTCAATACTCATAGGGGGGAGGGGTGAACTCGTCCCCTCTGTCGGCGGCGTAGATATCTCTGCCGGAGAGCTTTTCATAGTACAGGGCGTAGCTGAGGCCCAGATAGGGCACCGTCCATATCTGCACCAGATAGCCCACATAGCTGGTGGCGGCAAGGATGTTCCAGCCGATGAAGCTCAGGTCCATAACGAAGAGCTCGCCCTTGTGGCCGGCCATCATGGCCTTGGACTCCCGTATGCACTGGAGAGGGGATTTCTCCGGGTGGTCCAGCAGTATGTATACGGCCTGCCGGTAGCGGTAGGAGGCTATTATGCCCGGGACTATGAGGAGCAGGGACCAGAGGAAGGTGAATATGTATTTCAGCAGCTCCAGGACTATGACCTTGAAAAACAGGGGAAAGGCGTCCAGAAGGTTCCCGCAGCAGGCCCCCACGCGCCGTATGGTGTTCAGCAGGAAGATGATGAAGCCCAGCCCCACCAGATACACCAGCAGGTCCGTCAGCCAGCTGAGGAGGATGGCATAGAAGGGCGGCGCCATCCTGGCAGCCACGGCCACGGCGTATTCAAAGTTGCCGCTCTCCAGGTACTGCCTGTACAGCTCCAGCCCAGTCTCCGTGTAGTTCACTCCCAGCAACCGGGAGGAGAGCAGATACATCACCAGAGCCAGGGCGATGTATACCAATCCCACCAGCAGCACATTGGGCTTGGACCTGGATATGAGGGTCTTGGCCCTCTCCTTCAGTTCGACGCGGTTGATTTCCATAGCTGCGCACACCCTTTCCGTTTTCTTTTTTCCAATATACCAGACAAATATGAACATGTAAATACGGCGCTGTGGCTGACGGCAGAGCCGTTCTCTTAAGAATTCTTAATTCTTAAGAGAAACTGAAACAAAGCTCCTGCAATACACGTTATTATACATATAAGCATGATCGACAAAAAATTTTCGGAGGTGGGCTGAATGTGTAAAAAAGCATAGCATTGCTGCTGGCTCTGGTGCTGATGCCGGAGAACCAGGCGTATATAGAAAATTTAAGCTTCGGCATACCCGTCACCAAGGTCGCCTTAGAAGCTCTGGTGGGTGAGTCCATATACCTGGCCGAACAGGCGGGCTAAGCCGAAAAATCAAAAAAGGAAGGGACAGTTCCCTTCCTTTTTGCTTTGCCGTTATGACCGGATATCCGGGGCTCAGGACCAGTAGCGGCGCTCCAGGTCTTCCATGTGGGCCTTCATGTAGTTGTAGGCGAGCTCTGCATTGCCGGAGAGTATGGCCTGAGCGATCTCCATATGCTCTTTGTAGTGCTGCTTACGGTTCTCCTCGGCGGTGACTGTACGGCTGAGGATAAGGCTCCACATCCGCTGCTTCATGGCCTTCCAGATCATGTCGCACATGGCCATGTACATGTGGTTGCCGCTGGCTCTGGCTATACTTGTGTGGAAATCCCGGTCGGTGATCTCGGAGTAGCGGTTGTCCTCCGCCTCCTGGCGGAAGCGCTCGGTTATCTCCTGAAGGCGCTGCTTTTCCGCAGGGCTTATGTGCAGGGCGGCGCAGCGGGCTATCTCGGGCTCTATAAGTCTTCTGGCCTGGATGATGTCCTGAGGGTCTATCTCCTCTATCCAGTCATTGGGGAGCAGACTGACTTCCTTCACGAAGACCCCGGCCCCATGGACCGATTCCACCAGGCCGTTGAGCTCCAGAGCGCTGAGAGCCTCCCTCACCGGCACCCGGCTGACGCCGAACATTTCGCAGAACTCCTTCTCGCTGGGCAGTTTATCTCCCACCTTAAAGCTGCCGTTCACAATGGCGTCCTTTATTTGGTTGTATATCTGTATATACAGCTTGCTGTTGGTAACTGGACTGAAGGGGGGCATAATTGTAACCTCATAATACAAGTTTATAACATAATTTTAACACTCATTTTATGAGCTTGTCAACACATGAACACACAGGGAGCCGGCTTTTTTAGGAATACGGACATGGCTTTTATGCCATGCCCGTATTTTTTAAGTCAGATATAGAGCGTTATCAGGCTCCGCCCAGCAGGGCCAGGGAGAGCTGAGGCACATAGGTCACCAGCAGCAGCACCACCAGAGAAGCTATGATAAGCGGCACGACCGCCTTGGAAATGGTCTTCAAATCTATGTTGGCAATGCCGCAGGCCACGTAGAGGTTCACGCCCACAGGGGGAGTGACCAGACCGATGGCCAGGTTCACTATCATGATAGTGCCGAAGTGTACCAGATTCATGCCCAGGGCCTGGGCCACCGGCAGGAACAGGGGGGTGAAGATGTACAGTGCGGAGGTGGAATCCAGGAAGCAGCCGGCGATAAGCAGGCAGATATTGACTATGATAAGGAATACCACGGTGTTGCCGCCGGCAAAGGTTTCCAGCGCAGAGCTGATGGCCACGTCGATGCGGGCACGGGTGAGGACATAGGCAAAGAGCGAAGCTGCAGCGGTGATGAGCATGACCACGGCAGTGGTGGAAGCGGAGTCGATGAGTATCTTTTTCATGTCCCTCAGGCTGAGGCTGCGGTATACGAAGAGACCCACGAACAGACCGTATACTGCGGAGACAGCGGCGGCCTCGGTGGGGGTAAAGATACCGCCGTAGATGCCGCCCAGAATGATGACGGGCATCAGCAGGCCCCAGAAGGCCTCCTTAAAGGCGGCCCAGCGCTCTTTCCAGCTGGCTCTGGGCAGCAGCTTCAGGTTGGCCTTGCGGCCCAGCCACAGGGTGATTAGGATAAGGGCGGCGCCCATGAGCAGGCCGGGGATGACGCCGGAGATGAACAGGTTACCGATAGACACATCGGAGATGGAGCCGTAGACCACAAAGGTTATGGAGGGCGGGATTATAACGCCGATGGCTCCGGCAGTAGCCATAAGGGCTGCAGCGAAGGCGGGCTTGTAACCCACTTCTATCATGGCGGGGATGAGGATAAGGCCCAGAGCGGCCACGGTGGCCGGGCCGGAGCCGGAGATGGCGGCGAAGAAACAGGCCACCAGTACGCACACCATGGCCACGCCGCCTTTGAAATGGCCCACACAGGCCTGGGCCAGGTTGATAAGACGGGAGGATATCCCGGATTTCTCCATGATATTGCCGCCCAGGATGAAGAAGGGTATGGCCATCAGGACGGACTTGGTGATGGCGGCGGAGACCAGCTGAGGTACGGTGCCCAGGACCACATCCAGAGAGCGGCCTGCGCCCAGGGCTATCATTGCCGCCACGCTGGACATGCCCAGGCAGGTGGCTATGGGGGCGCCCAGCAGCAGGAGCAGAGCAAAGAGTCCGAAGAGTATAGTAGTTACCATTGCTTAATCCTCCTTTTCCACACCGGCAGCAGCCATGGCGTCGGCCAGCACGTCTTCACGGACAGCGGCCTGGCCCCGGACAGCCTTGATGAGCAGCTCCAGGAAGCGGATCATCAGGAAGAATGCGCCCAGAGGGACAAAGGAGCCGTATATCCACTCAGGCACCTGAGCGCCAAGGGAGAGCTGACCTCTCTGGAACTGGGTGACGGTCATATGGATCCCGTAGTAGAAAATGACGCCGGCAAACAGGAAGCCTGCCACAGCGCAGATGACTTCAAAGATGCGGGCCGCTATAGGGGGGACATGGTCGGCCAGAAGGGTAAAGCCCAGGTGAGCGCCCCGCTTGGCGGCAATGGACGCTCCGAAGAGGCTGAGAAGGACGAACATGTAGGTGGAGATCTCTTCTGCGAAGTTCATTGAGAAGTTGAAAACATAGCGGGTGACGACGTTTGCAAAGGTGAGCAAGGTCATCACCGACAGGGAGATCAGACAGATGATTTCCTCAATATTGTCAATGATTTTTTTTATCATAGCAGTTCCTTACCTTCTGTAATGTTCGGGAAGAGCTGAGACCAGCTCTTCCCGGATGAAACCTGATTTATGCCTCTATACCGAAGGCGGCCAGGGCCTCGGCGTCAAACTTGGCCAGGAACGCTGCCTTTACGTCGGCAACCTTGTCCTTGAAGAGCTGGAGCTGCTCGTCGGTGAGCACATCCACCTGCACGCCCTCGGCCCGGAACTCCTCGATGAGGCTGTCGTGCTCGGCCTCTACTATGTCACGGCCCCAGTTGCAGGCCTCCACGGCCTTCTCCTTCAGGACCTGCTGGGTGGCCTCGTTGAGGCTGTTCCACACATCGGTGTTGAACATGAGCAGGTCGTTCTCGTAGCTGTAGCTCCAGATGGTGACATAGGGCTGGACCTCCAGAACGCCGGAGGTGCTGGTGATGCTCAGGCCGTTCTCCTGGCCGTCGATGGTGCCCTGCTGGAGAGCGGTGAAGCACTCGCTCCAGTTAAGAGTGGAGGGGCTGGCGCCCAGAGCGGTGAAGGTGTCCTGATAGATGGCGCTGCCGGGGGTGCGGATCTTCAGACCGGCCAGGTCATCGGGAGTGAGAACGGGGCGCTTGTTGTTGCTCAGCTGCCTAAAGCCGTTGTGGAAGGAGCCCAGAAGGGTGATGTTCTGCTGGGAGAGGATATCGGCGTAGTAGTCCAGACCGGTCTCGTCGATAACGGTGCGGGCCTGGGTGTAGTCGTCAAAGATCCAGGGGGTGATGCCGATGGTGAGCCGCTCGTCCAAAGCGCCCATGGTGACGGTGGCGTAGGCGGCGATGTCCACGGAGCCGTCAGCCAGCATCTCCATGCCCTTGGTGGCGTTGCCGCCGGCCAGCTGGTCATTGGGGAACACGTCGATGATGACGCTGCCGTTGGTGGCCTCTTTCACCAGGCGGGCAAACTCCTGGCCCACCTGAGTGTCTATCTGGGTGTCGGTGCCGTTGACTGCCATGGTGAGATTAATCTTGTCGTATTCCACGGAGCCGTCGCCGCTCTGGGCGGTGTCGGCGGAGCTGTCGGAGCCGCCGGAGCAGGCAGCCAGGGATGCGATCATCAGGACCGCCAGAGCAAGTGCCAAGAATTTTTTCACAGTAGTTTTCCTCCTCAGTAATGTTTTGTTTTATTTCTCAATTAAAATTGAACCTGTTTGTTGGGAGAGCGCTTTCTCCGCTTTACCACTGGCCCTGAGCCAGGGCGACTATGTTCTCCGTGGTGATGCCGTTCATCTCCAGCAGCCGCTGGTAGGGGGCGGACTGGCCGAACTGGTCCTGGATGCCCACACGCTTGAGCCTGCCCTTGCCGGCCTCGGCCACCACCTCGGCCACGGCGCTGCCCAGGCCGTTGAGGATGTTGTGGTCCTCTACGGTGATTATCCTGCCTATATCCTCTATGCAGGCGGCAACCGCCTGGGTATCCAGAGGCTTGATGGTGTGCATGTCCAGCACCCGGGCCTGAATGCCCTGGGCTGCCAGGGCCTCGGCGGCCTGGAGGGCCAGGCAGACCGTGTCGCCGTTGGCGATGATGGCCACATCCTTGCCGTCCTTCAGCAGCTTTGCCTTGCCTATCTCAAAATCCTCGTCCTCTCCGTAGATCACGGGGACGGCGTCACGGGTGAAGCGCAGGTACACGGGACCGTATAAGGCGGCGGCCTTCTTCACCAGGGCCTTGGCGGAGGCGTAGTCGGCGGGCATGACGACGGTCATGTTGGGGATGGTGCGCAGGATGCCAATGTCCTCGATGGCCTGGTGGCTGGCACCGTCATTGGCGGGGGTGACGCCGCCGTGGGAGCAGGCGATCTTCACATTCAGATTGGGGTAGCAGATCTCCTGGCGGATCATCTCGCAGATGCGCATGGAGCCGAAGGCGGCATAGGTGACCACGAAGGGGACCTTTCCGCAGGTGGCAAGGCCGGCGGCCACGCCGGCGCCGTTCTGCTCGGCTATGCCCACGTTTATGTACTGCTCCGGCAGCTGCTTGCGGAAGTCTCCGGTCTTGCAGGACTTGCCTATGTCTATGTCAACTACCAAAATGTCCTTGTTTTCCTTGCCCAGCTCAACGATGGCCTCGCCGAAGCCGTTGCGGGTAGGGATCTTTTTAGTCTCCATGCTCAGGCCTCCTTCTCAATGTAGAGGGCTTTAAGCTCCTCTATAGCCTGCTTGTACTCCTCGTCATTGGGGGCCACGCCGTGCCAGCCGCAGACGTTCTCCATGTAGCTGACGCCTTTGCCCTTGACGGTGTGGGCGTAGATGCACTTGGGGCGGCCGTTCTTTACCACTCTGGCCAGCTCCAGTGCGGCCACTACCTGCTCCATGTCGTTGCCGTCTATCTCGTAGGTGTCGAAACCGAAGGCGGCGAATTTCTTGCCCAGGTCTATATTGGGCATGACCTCGTCGGTGGTGCCGTCCAGCTGCAGGCCGTTGTTGTCCACAAAGACCACCAGGTTGTCCAGCTTGTACTTGTGGGCGGTCTGGGCGGCCTCCCAGATCTCGCCCTCCTGGCACTCGCCGTCGCCCAGGGCCACATAGACCCGGTAATCCTTGCCGTCCATCTTTCCGGCCATGGCCATGCCCACGCCGCAGGCGAAGCCCTGGCCCAGAGAGCCGGTGGAGATGTCGATGCCGGGGCACTTGTTCATGCTGGGGTGTCCCTGGAGCATGGAGCCCTCCTTGCGCAGGGTGTCCAGCACCTCCATGGGGAAGAAGCCCTTCATGGCCAGTGCGGCGTACTGGGCGGGGCACACATGGCCCTTGGACAGGACGAAGCGGTCCCGGTCCTCCCAGCGGGGGTTCCGGGGGTCTACCTTCATGAAATGGAAGTAGCAGGCGGTGACAAAATCCGCAACGGACAGAGAGCCGCCGGGATGACCGCTCTGGGCCTTCCATATCATATCTATCACACGGATGCGCAGCTCCGTGGCCTTATCTTTCAGTGCGATCAATTCTTTCTGCTCCATGACTTACATCCTTTCCGCAAGAATGATCTCCTTGTGTTCTCTGGAGGACTCCAGTGCCAGGGTGGAGAGCTTCAGCACCTTGATGCCCTCGTCCAGGGGAGTGCAGATGGGCTTGCCGTTTTTCAGGCAGTCCTGGAAATGCTGGTGGATGGGGAAGATGACTCCGTCCTGGTCGAACTTGTAGGAGTCGTTGTAGGTGATGGTGACGGCCTGAGCCATGTCCTCGGTCTTGTAGGTGAGCTCGTCAAACTCGAACATGTCCTTGCCCTTGAGGAAGGCGGTGCCCTTGGTGCCGATGTAGCCCTTCAGGTTGGAGCCCAGGTCGCTGCTCCAGCTGGCGGTGATGGTGGCGATGCCGCCCTTCTTTATCTTCATGGTGGCGGAGAAGTTGGTGTCGTAGGTGGGGAGGCTGTCGATGGTGCACCAGACATTGGCGCTCATGGTCTCAAACTCGCCGCACAGGGAGGTGAGCAGGTTCCACTCGTGGGAGATGGACTCGATGGTGAAGCCGCAGGCCAGCTTGGGGTCGGTGCGCCAGGAGGGAGCAAAGTAGCTGCCTCTGAAGCCGAAGCCGGGGCCCACACGGTGGTCGAAGACGTTGACGGGCTCGCCCAGGGCGCCGGAGGCAACCAGCTCGTGGAGCTTCTGGAAGGCGGGGCGGTAGCGGTGGGCAAAGCCCACGATTATCTTGGCCTCGTACTTCTGCTCCATGTCCTTGAGCTTCTGGGCATCCTCAAGAGTGGTGGCGATGGGCTTTTCCATGTACAGGGGCACATGGGCGGAGAGCACCTTCTCCACATAGTCAAGCCGCTTGGTGGGCGGGGTGCAGAGCACCACGTAGTCCGCCTTGGGTATCCATTCGTCCAGCTGCTCGTAGCTGAGCGCCTCGCTGCCGAACTCTGCACAGTACCGGGCCAGACCCGCCTGGTTCACATCGTAGGCGGCGATGACCTTTCCGCCGAGCTTGACGACTGCCCTTCCATGGGAGTAGGCAATGTCGCCGGTGCCGATCATTACTACATTCATGGTTTTTCATCTCCTGTTAATTTCCAATACTTCATATTGCGTTCATGTTTTTTGTTATCTTGTAATACAAGTATATTTCTATATGATTAACATGTCAAGGGCAAACTGGACAGCGCACAGGAAATTCGGAATAATTGCCAAGCAAATAGCCGCCTTTTTGTGCAAAACAGAGCATTGTCAGAACTTTATCGAGGATTTTTACACATGGAAACCGATACACTTTGTGTGAATAAAATATCAATTACCGTCGAGACAGCCGAAGCCGGGACCCGGAGAGCGGCGTGCTGCCAAAGCCGGGAGAGGGAAAAAAGGAAAAATGCCGAAGCGGAAGAGGGAGCCGGGGGAGCTGCTCATTCAATTATGACGGACAAAAATATTGCGTAAATGCAACAAAGTCCCCTGGAATATTGACGCTGAAATAATGGTATGCTATACTGAACAATAATTTAAAATAAAGGAGATGTATATCCTAAAATGGATGATGGCAGTCGATTGCCATGGATAATAGCAGTGCTGCTGCTGTTCTGCGCGGCTTTTTTTGCCGTGACGGAGACGGCCTTTGCCTCCTGCTCCAAGAGCCGCATAAGGGCGGCGGCGGACCGGGGAGACGGCAGGGCCAAGACGGCGCTGCTTATTCTGGATGATTTTGATAAGGCCATAAGCACCCTGCTCATATGTACCAACATCGTACATATTGCAACGGCCTCTATCGTCACTGTGGCCGTGACGAAGCTCTGGGGACTCAGCGCAGTGTCCGTAAGCACCATAGTCACCACCGTGGTGGTGTTCTTTGCCGGGGAGATGCTCCCCAAGAGCGTCGCCAAAAAATACAGTGAGCCCCTGGCTCTGGCCACGGGGCCAATATTGCGCTTTCTCATGAAGGTCTTCGCGCCCCTGTCGGCCCTGCTCACCTGGATAGGCCAGTCCGCCGCCAAGCTGACGGCGGAGGAAAACCCCGTGTCCGTCACGGAAGACGAGCTCTACGATATAATCGAGGACATGACCGAAGAGGGCAGCCTCAACGAGGAGCAGGGGGAGCTCATCTCCTCCGCCCTTCAGTTCGGTGAGGTGACGGTGGAGAGCGTGCTCACCCCCCGGGTGGACCTGGTGGCGGTGGACATCAGCAGCAGCCTGGAGGATATCCTAGCCGTCATAAAGGAGACCAACCACAGCCGCCTGCCGGTGTATCAGGGCAGTATAGACAATATCATCGGCGTGCTGCAGATAAGAAAATTCATCAAGGCCTACCTGCGCCTGGGCAAGAACCTGGACATAAAGCCCCTGATGGACGAGGTCTTCTTCATCCACCAGAGCACCAACATCGACGAGCTGCTGCCGGTGATGTCCAAGCGGAAGCTGAACATGGCCGTGGTCACCGACAATTACGGCGGCACCCTGGGCATAGTCACCGTGGAGGACATCCTGGAAGAGCTGGTGGGCGAGATATGGGACGAGGACGACGTGGTGGAAGAGAGCTACGTGGAGCTCCCCGACGGGGCTTATCTGGTGGATGCCGACGAGTCTGTCAGCGACGTCTTTGAAAAGCTGGGCTTTGAAGACCCGGAGGAGGACGAGGAGCTGGTGAACACCCTTCTGGGTGAGTGGGCCTACGAGCAGTTCCCCTCCATCCCCAAGGTGGGAGACAGCTTCAGCTATCACCGGGTGCAGGTGACCGTGGCCTCTATGGACCATAACCGCATCATGAAGCTGAAAGCGGCCCTGCTCCCGGAGGAAAAGGAAGGGGGCGAGGAAGAATGAGCCTGTATCTTGTGATAGTGGGCATAGTGCTCTGCATCTGTTTTTCCGCCTTCTGCTCCTCTTCGGAGATGGCCTATTCCTCCTGCAACGCCATGCGCCTGGAGGGCATGAAAAACAGCGGCTCCAAGGGTGCCGGAAGAGCCTTGCGCATAACCGAGCACTTTGACGACGCTCTCAGCGCCATACTCATAGGCAACAACCTGGCCAATATAGGGGCCTCTTCCCTGGCCTCGGTGCTGGTGATAATGCTCACCGGCACGGAGGACTATGCCTGGCTTGCCACTTTGATTTTGACTTTGCTGGTGATAATCTTTGGGGAGACCATGCCCAAGATCAGCACCAAGAAAAACCCCAACACCGTAGCGGTGCGCCACTCCGGGGCCGTGCGCTTCATGATGGTCATCCTCCGGCCCCTCATCTGGCTGGTGGTGAAGCTGATACACCTGATAACCTTCAAGCTGCCGGTGCCCGACCAGAGCAGCCCGGAGGAGGCGGTGGAGGAGCTCCAGTCCATCATAGAGACTGCCGAAGTGGAGGATGTGCTGGACGAGGACCAGTCGGAGCTGGTCCAGGCGGCCATAGACTTTGCCGAGGTCTCCGCCATGGAGGTGATGACCGCCCGGGTGGATGTCTGCGCCATAGACATAGACGACGACTGGGAGGATATCCTCTCCGTCATCGAGGAGGCGCCCTATTCCCGGCTGCCGGTGTACGAGGGCAGTGTGGACAATATCATCGGCGTGCTGTATCTCAACCACTTCCTGAAGGCCCTCAGCGACGGGGACCGGGTGGACATCAGAAAGCTGCTGATGCCCCCCTGCTATGTGTATAAGACCATGAAGCTGCCGGCGGTGCTCAACCAGCTGCGCCACGCAAAGCAGCACCTGGCCGTAGTCACCGACGAGTACGGCGGCACCCTGGGCGTACTGAGCATGGAGGACGTGCTGGAGCAGATAGTGGGCGACATCTGGGACGAGACGGACATCGTGGAACAAGAGATGGTCTGCCGCAGCGACGGCTCCTATGAGCTGGAGGGCAGCATGCTCCTGGAGGACTTCCTGGAGAGCATAGGCCGCAATGCGGAGGATTTTGAGGCGGAGAGCAGCACCGTGGGGGGCTGGACCCTGGAGATGTTCGGGGGCTTCCCCAAAGCGGGAGACAGCTTCCGCTACGAGGACATGACGGTCACCGTGCTGAGCATGGCGGACAGCCGCCGGGTAGGCAAGGTCCTGGTCCGCATCGACGAAAAGAAGGAAGAAG
>DBFSDV010000030.1:0-37185 GCA_048417135.1 Candidatus Limivicinus sp.
TGCCGTCAGGCTCAGCTTGCTGAATTCCGGCAGGCTCAGCTCAAAGCTCCGGGCCATGGCCTCAAAGAAGCGGCCGGTGCCTGCGGCGCACTTATCGTTCATGGCGAAGTTCTTCACCGTGCCGTCGGTGTCTATGGAGATGCCCTTTACGTCCTGGCCCCCGATGTCTATGATGGCCTTCACGTCCGGGTTCGTCACGTGCACGCCCATGGCGTGGCAGCTTATCTCCGAGATGTTCTCGTCGGCAAAGGGCACCTTATTGCGCCCGTAGCCCGTGCCTATCAGGTAGGCCAGGTCCTTGCTGTCCTTCAGCCCCGCCTGCTTGCACACCTCTTCCATTGCGGCTATTGCGCTCTGCTCCGAATTTATCTTGCTCCTTATGGTGGTATCCGCTATCATCTTCCCGTTCTCGTCCAATATCACTGCCTTTGTATAGGTGGACCCTACGTCGCAGCCGCCATAGTATTTCATATATCTTTCCTCCATAATTATTATTTAAAAAAGCATAACTTCGATTTTATACGGCCGCCCGCCGGCCTGCGGGCCGGCGGCGGTGCCGGTCAAGCTCAGGCTTTACATGCAGACCTCGTCCTCGAACTCCAGCAGGGACGGGTCTACGGGCTCGGCCTTCATGACGGTGCGCATATACTCGCTCACCTTGTCTCTCATAGTGCGGCGGGAGACGGTACGGGGGTCCATAAGGTCGTGCTCCACCCATATGAGGTCGTAGCCTCTCTGGCGGCCCTGCTCGTCCAGAATTCCCTGAACGGTAGCCATGTTCTTGCAGGCCACGTTCTGGTACATGATGATGAGCTTTGCGTTCCAGTCCTCGCACTGGCGCCACAGCTCGTCCACCACGTTCTGGTATCCGCCGTTGGTGTGGCGGCGCATGACCATGCGCTCGTAGAGGCGGGCCAGGTCACGGAGGGCCTCTTCCTTGTCCTCGGTTTCAAGATGCTTGGTGAAGTTCAGAGACTCCATCTCCACCAGCACGTTGATGCCCCAGCAGTTGGCCGCCCAGTTGGAGAAGTTGGCGTAGTAGTGGGCCGGGCAGGACCAGACAATGGCTCTGTACTTCATCTTGCCGGGATAGGGTTCCTCCCGGTTTTCGTAGGCCTTCATGAGTATCTTGTTGACCTTCTCGGCAGTCTTGAGCACTCTGGGGTCTATGCCGCCGTCCATTTCGTAGTTCCACTTGCGGAACAGCTCATAGCAGGGACCCAGCAGCTGGGGGTAGGCGCTCTTGTTCACTTCCCACTTCTGCAGCTCGTAGTCGGTCTCCTGGTTGAAGCGCTTCATGGCGGCGAAGTAGGCGTCCCAGCTCCACTTGGCGCCGGTGATGTTCTCTATGAACTTGATGCACTGGCGGATGTCCTCGGCGCCCATCTGCACAGTCTCCTCATCCAGGTAGCGCACGGGGAAGCACAGGTGGAAGGTGGGCAGGTTGGGGAAGCGGCGGCCCATGTAGGAGGAGGCCATGGTGGAGCCGTCGCAGGGCATGGAGGAGGATATGAAGCAGCAGCCGGCGTGGGGCAGAGCGTCCACCACGATAGCGCCGCACTCGGAGGAGGGGACGGGGCAGGTATCTGCCGGCAGGCCGTAGGACTCCACGGCGTCTATGTAAGGCACGCAGGTGAGCTGGTCAATCTCGGAGACCAGGAACACCGGCAGCAGCTGGTAGGGTATGCCCAGCAGGTCGGGGAAGCCGGCCATTATCTGGCCCATGGTCATCTCGTCTATGAGCACCAGCTTCTGGTTAAGGGCCTCGCAGTTGCCGTTCTTCCTGTCGCACTTGGCCAGGAAGACCAGGTTCTCCGCCACGTAGCGGAACACATCGAAGAGCAGCATGTGGCTCATGCGCAGGTTGGAGCCCCGCAGGCCCATGGTGTTCTTGTCCAGGAAGCCATGGCAGCAGAAGTAGGATACCATCCAGCGGTAGTACAGCGTGGCGTTAAGGGCAGGAATGAGGTCCTTGGAGAAGCTCATCAGCAGCATGCCCCAGGTATAGGCCCAACGATAGAAGTCATAGGCGGTGTCTCTGATGCCCTTCCACTCACGGCGGACGGTGGCCATTGCTCCCTTGCGGTACAGGCGGCCAAGGCTCTTTTCGCCGTTTAATATGCGGTCTATCTTATCGGCCTTGTCCAGAGCCATGAAGTCGTTGAACTCTTCCTTTATACGCTCTCCGTCGGCCTTAAGGTCGTTTACTCTATCGGTGCCGAACTGCTTCCAGTCGGTCGCCTTAAGCAGTTCCCATGCGATGCCTCCGAATTCCTTCAGGTTTTCCCACTGGGCACCCCACTTTATCTCATCTTTGCATCTCCAGAATTCGGGATTTGGGTATTTTATCTTTTCCTTCTTTGCCATTATTTTTTGCCCTCCTCTTTGTGAATGCGTTTGATTTCAAGGGATTCAACAAAGGCCTGGACACGGGTGCGCAGCTGGCCGGAGTTGCCGTTATTGTAGAGCCTGTCTATACTCAGCACAGGCCAGCCGTACTCGTCGTGCATAACGTGGCTGACCAAAGCCCGCTCAAAGCCCCAGTAGTCGCAGTATTTCATCTGCTCGTAGATGATACCCTCGGCCTTGTACTCCTTGGCCAGGCGGTCGGAAGTGACTCTGCGCTGCAGCACCTTTTCGTCGGATATGTAGCGGGCACATTCGGAGTGCTCCATGACATGCAGGCAGATCTGGCTGAGGGCGTCCTCGTCATCCTTGAGCTCTATGACCTCCCGGCCGGGAGTGGAGCCGAAGCAGTAGCGGTCGGAGACCACCAGGGCGCCGCAGCCCTCTATGAGCTTGGTGAGGTTGGGGTCGTCTATCTCGGAGCCCACGATGGCCACTCTGGCCCGGTAGGGGCTGACCTTGTCGGGTTTGCGTTTTTTCAGCTCCTCCAGAGTCTCCCGCAGGTAGGGCAGGATGAGCTTCTTGGGGCAGACGTAGGACACCAGGTTTATAACGTGGAACTCATAGCCGGTGATGACGGGGTTGTCCGCCTTGCGCATCTCACCCATTTCGGAGATAATGGCGCAGACCTCGTTGTGCTCCTTCACTGCCTGGCGTATGGCGGCGTCGGAGGTATCCACGCCGAAGGTCTCGGTGAGCTTGTCCAGCACACGCAGGCGCATCTGCTTTACGTAGGACTCCAAAGTATAGTCGGTGATCTTGTAGGGGATGTCGCAGTGGGTTACGAAAAAGCCTGGCTTCTCGTTGACCTTCAGGATCTCAAAGTGCTCCATGGCTCGGTTCATCATGGAGCAAGCATCCACGCCGATAAGGGCATCCAGGAACTGATAGCCGCCTTCAATGCCTCTCTCCACCAGGGCTCTGGCATATTCGCAGGTATAGTTGGACATGTAGTAGGTGGCGATATCTATGGAGCCGGTGTTGGGCGCTCTAAGACGTACGGAAAAGCAGTTGCCTACATTGAGCAGTGCTTCCGGAACATGGTAGCAGGTATAGCCCAGGGCCAGCTGGCCCTCGGCCTGAGCTTTTCTTACCAGTTCATTGTCGGCATTCTCAAGCAGACTCTCAAAGTAGATAAGATGCTTAAGGTCTTTCAAATGATACACCTCTTCTTTTATAGAATTTCTATTTTTTGGAGTGCCGTCCGCACTCCTTTGAGCATTTCTGAATCTGCCGGCAGTTCCATGACGCTTTTGCCCTTTATGTCGTTGGCGGCAAAAGCACTGTCAGCAGGGATGAGGGATAATATCTCAACTCCCGGTATCTGCATCATGTCTGCAAGCTCGGGATTGGTGACCCGGTTTATGATGACGCCTATCCTGTCATAGGCGATGAGCTCGTCCGCCACGGACTTGATGGTGGTCACCACCTGGCCCCCCTTCTTGCTCTGGTCCGTCACCAGCAGCAGATGGGTCACCTTTTCCATCACCCGGCGCTGTATCTGTTCTATGCCGGCCTCCCCGTCTATGACCACATAGTCAAAGCTGTTGGCCAGCAGGCCGATAACTTCCTTCAGATAGGAGTTCACCTTGCAGTAGCAGCCGGAGCTCTCCGGGCGGCCGATGGCCAGAAAAGCAAAGCCGGGCATCTCCACCAGAGCGTCGAAGATCTTGAACCTGGCCTCGCTGAGAAGCTCCAGAGCCTCCCGGGCATCCCCGTTTTCCACGCTGTCCACAATGCTCATCCTTATGTCGTCCAGCGTCAGCTTCACGTCCACGCCAAGAGCTACGGACAGGCCCACAGCCGGGTCGGCGTCTATTGCAAGGATCTTTTTGTCGGGAAATTTCTCCACCAACAGCCTCACCATGCTTGCCGAGATGGAGGTCTTCCCTACGCCGCCTTTGCCGGCCACCGTGATTATCTTGGCCTTTTTTTCCATATGCGTTCCCCCTGTCAGGTGCAGATTGTATAAGGGTTTACTATCGTTATCATTTTAGCACAGCCCTAAATAATATGCAAGTTAAACATATATAAAAAGGATTGATTGAGGGTTTTGGTGCATAATATCAAAAATTTCAAGCTTTTTTGTCTCTGTGTTTAGACAGAGGCCGCTATTTGGTAAAAACAATATACAGAGTGTCTGTCATAATATGCAAAAAAAGCGGCCCGAAGGCCGCAGGATATTGAGTTTTTTGCGGCGGCGGGCCCTCTCAGTTCAGCATCCAGACCCCCAGGTTGAGGTAGAGGGCGAAGAGGAGCCACAGCAGATAGGGCAGCAGGAGCTTGCCCGCCCTTTCGTCTATGTGTTTAAAGAGCAGCCGGAGGGCCAGGACCAGCAGCAGCAAAAGCAGCAGCCAGAAGAAGGCCCAGCCGTAGGCGGCAAGCTTGAAGAAGATCACCGGCCAGGCGAAGTTCACCGCCAGCTGCAGGGCGTATATGCTCAGGGCCCGCTCCTTCCGCTCCCCGGAGACGGGCGCCGCCGCCACCAGATAGGAGGCCAGACCCATGAGTATATACAGCACGGTCCAGACCACGGGGAACAGCCAGCCCGGCGGGGACAGGGGCGGCCTTGCCAGGCCGGAATAACCCTCCATGGCGCCGCCGGTGAGCAGGGCCGCCAGGCCCCCCGCCGCCAGGGGCAGCAGCAGCGCCGGGACAAGCAGCTTCCATTTTATTTCATGCTTCATTCATATCGCCCTTTCCTGATATTCATTCTCCCGGTCTCTGCGCCCTTATACGGCACAAGCTGAGAGCAGTCCTCTGCTCTCAGCTTATGCTTTAAAAATCCGTTTATTCCTTTTGGGCTCGGGCTCTCAGCACTGCTTAATCACCCGCATGAAGAACTCCACTGCCTTGCCTATGGCCTCCAGAGTTATGCGCTCGTTGTTGCCGTGGATGAGTTTCCGCTCCTCGGCGGTGAGGGCCATGGCGGAGAAGCGGTAGACCTTGTCGGAGATGGGGCCGTAATGGCGGCTGTCGGAGCACTGGACCATCAGGTAGGGAGCCACCAGGGAGCCGGGCCAGGTGCCGGCCACGGCGGAGCTGACCCGCTTCCAGCCTTCGCAGTCGGTGCGGGATATGGGGCTGGGCTCCATGTTGTCCAGCTTGGTGAGCTTTATCTCCCCGTCCCCTATCACGTTCCTGATGTATTCTATGGCCCCGGCCACGGAGTCCTCCGGGTTCAGCCGGAGATTGGCCACCATGGAGGCCTGGGGCGGGATGACGTTGGGGGCCTGGCTGCCGCTCATCTGGGTAAAGGCTACGGTGGTGCGCAGCAGGGCGTTCAGCTCCCCGCCGCTCTTGCGGCACATCCGGTCCAGCACCCAGCCGAAGCACCAGAGGTTTGCAAATATCATCCTGTAAACAAAGCCGGAACGGCGGCCCAGCACGTCGAACATCTCCAGTACGGGCTTGCTGAAGTGGGCCTTGAAGGGCTTGGCCTCCACCCGGGCGCAGGCCAGGGACAGCTTGCCCACGGGGGTGTGGGGAGCCGGGGCGGAGGCGTGGCCGCCGCCGCCGGAGACGGAGAACTCCAGGTTCATAAGCCCCTTCTCCGCAATGCCTATAAGGGCGCAGCTCTCCTTCACCCCGGGGAACACGTCCCGGACCACGGCCCCGCCCTCGTCCAGGACAAGGGACAGCTCCGTCTTGTTCTCCCTGAAGTACTCCACTATGTTCTCGGCGCCCTTGCCGTTCACCTCTTCCCCGCCGGAGAAGGCGAAGTAGATATCATTCTCCGGCTGAAAGCCCTGCTTTATCAGGTTCTCGGCGGCGGAGAGTATGCCGTTGAAGGTGACCTTGGTGTCCAGGGTGCCCCGGCCCCACATGACTCCCTCTTCTATCAAAGCCTCGAAGGCGGGCTTTTCCCAGTTGGCCTCGTCCACCGGCACCACGTCGTAGTGGGCCATGAGCACGGCGGCGGGGCCGGGCTCCCTGCCCTGCCAGCGGTAGAGCAGGCCCCTGTCCGGCAGCTTAGTCAAAGAGCAGGTTTTGCTCACATTGGGATAGAGCTCCGGCAGCAGGGCTATGAGCTTTTGAAACTCCCCCTCGTCCTCCAGGCTCTTGTCGTAAAAGCTCACGGTTTTGCAGCGCACCAGCTGCCCCAGGGCCTCCACTGCGGCCCGGGAGTCGTAGTCCAGCGCCTCGGGGGCCTGCGTCTCCTGCTCCCGGGGCTTGAAGGCCAAAGTCCTGGCCAGTATCACCAGCACCAGCACCGCCAGTGCCGCCAGAAGGATATACAGTACTGCCATATCTCTTCCTCCTTTTTACAGCAGACCTTTCTTGTACATGATCCGGGACACGCCCAAAGTGAACAGCACGCCCACCGGCACCATGATGCCCACGGTGCTGGAGTTCAAAGCGGGCACAAAGATAAAGAGTATCATCATCAGAGTCACCGGGGCTATGGCTATCTTCCAGTTCTTGGAGATGAACACCACCCCCAGGCCGCCGAAGAGGGCGGGGAGTATCTGAGCGAAGGCCGGAGAGAGCACCGGGGCGTTGAGCACCGGGGTCAGGGGGGTGATGAGTATGACCCCCAGGATTATTATCACCGTGGTGACTATGCTGGACACCGCAATGGCGATGGTGGAGACTATCTCCCCCTCCTCGGAGCTGACCTTCACCCCCGCCTGCTCCAGGGCGTTGAGGGCCACCGGCAGCTTCAGGTTGGAGATGTTGCCGGTGACGAAGGACAGGTAGGAGCCGCCGGCCCCCAGCATGGGCACATAGGTGAGCACCTCCACCACCGCCACGGCCCAGTACATGGGGGCGGTGGCTATGAGGCCCAGGGCAAAGCCCCGCCAGTCCGGCATGGCCTGGTATATCACCGCCACGGCGATGGGGTACATGAACAGCATGACCACCATGGACAGGTTCCAGATGCGTCCGTCCCTGTGGACGGAATCCATATAGGAGAGTTTCTTCTTCATTTCTCTTCCTCCTCTCAGCCCAGCCAGGCGGTGATGGGTATGGCGCTGGCCATGCCCAGAACCAGGCTGATGGGCAGGGCGTAGTCGGAGACCCAGCGCCACTGGGTCTTCTTCACCAGCAGGCCCGCCAGGCACATGATGAGGGCGGACACCGCCATCACCAGGGCGGGGATGAGGCCGCTCATGTCCCCGTGGAAGACCGTGGAGAAGTCGCAGAACACATAGCCCACGAAGGCGGATATCATGCCTATGAACATGGAGGCGGAGAATATGTCCCCCCACTTTTTGTCCCGGTTCTCCAGGGAGATTATGCCGTACTGCAGCTTTTTGCCAATGACGGGCACCAGCCAGATGCCCACCATTATGCTCACGGTCATCACCGAGGCTATGGTCACATACTGCGTGGCGCTGAGGCTGCTGACCTGGCCGAAGGTTAGGCCCATGGCGCTCTCGGCGTTGGAGGCGGCGATGGTCTCATAGGACAGCGAGCCCACCACGCTGAGGCGCAGCCAGGGCAGGGGCACGCCCAGGTCCTTGGCCAGGGTGATGACGCTGATGACTATGGCCACGGCGGGGGCTATGGTGAAGACCCCGGCGGTGACGGCTATCCGCTTCAGCTTGTCCTTGCCCATGCCTATCTCCACTCCCCGGCGCCAGGCCTTTATCAGGAAGTAGACGGACTGGGCCAGCACCGCCGCCACGATTATGCCCGCTATCACAAACAATACCGGGCTGTTCACGTCAAATTGCAATTTTACCACTTCTCTTTCATTTTTCTAATGATATACTATAATACTTTCCTCCGCCCAATAAAGCAAGGGAAAAATCCCGGCGCTTCCCTTTCCTCCCCCGATGTGCTATACTCTCCCCATATTCCATTGGAGAGAGGGATTTTCATGGACAAGCGCAGCGCAGGGAAACTAAAGCTCATAAGCTCCATGCTCATCTGGGGCAGCCTGGGCCTTTTTATACGGGGCATAGACCTGCCCTCCTCGGTCATCGCCAATTTCCGGGGCCTGCTGGGAGCCGGCTTCCTGCTGCTGGTGATGCTGCTGGGGAAGCTGCCCTTCAGCCGCCGGGCGGTGAAAGAAAATGCCCTCTGTCTGGCCCTCTCGGGCCTGATGCTGGGCTTCAACTGGATACTCCTCTTTGAGGCCTACCGATACACCACCATAGCCGTGGCCACTCTGTGCTACTACCTGGCCCCCATCATCGTGGTGGCCGTCTCCCCCCTGGTATTCAAAGAGCGGCTGGGCCTGTTCCGCTCCCTCTGCGTGGCCGCCGCTTTGGCGGGCATGGTCTTCGTCTCCGGCGTGGCGGGCAGCGGCCTGCCCGCCCCCGGCCAGGCCAGAGGCGTGGCCCTGGCCCTGGGGGCCGCATTGCTCTATGCGGCCATAGTCATCGTCAACAAGAAGATGAAAAACATCTCCGGTCTGGAGCGCACGGTGGTGCAGCTGGGCATCTCCGCCCTGGTGCTGCTGCCCTATAACCTTCTCACAGTCCGGGGGCCCCTGTCCGCCCCGGAGCTTCCGGCCATCCTCCTGCTGCTGGCCGTGGGCATAGTCCACACGGGCCTGGCCTACTACCTGTACTTCGGCTGCATGGAGGAGCTGCCCTCCCAGACTGTGGCCATCCTGGCCTATGTGGACCCGGTGACGGCGGTGCTGCTGTCGGCCCTGGTGCTGAAAGAGCCCATGAGCGCCGGCATGTGGCTGGGGGCCGCCCTGGTCATCGCCTCCGCGGTGCTGCTGGAGCTGCCGGTTAAAAGGAAAAAGAGCTGAGGATATTCAAAAATTATAAAAGGGATGCGCCGTCATAGCGCATCCCTTTTTACGTGTCCCTGTTCAGTTTCAGGAAGGTGAGATTTATCTCCCCGTCCCGGGCGTCGCTGGAGCCGCCGTAGCTCAGGCTGAACACCGTGGACTGCGGGGCGTTGATAATGAAGCAGGCGGAGCCGGCAGCGCTGGAGCCGTCGGCGCTGGTGGCAAAATATATGCCCGTCTCCAGATGGGAAGTCCCGTTGTAGCTGGGGGTGACCTGCATATAGTTGGGGCTGCTGAAAATGGCCGAGACCTTGTAGGACACCAGATAGTAGCCCGGGGCCAGGCTTATGTGCTGCAGGTCCGTCTGGACTATGTTCCCGGTGCTGTCGGTGACGTCCGGGAACAGGTATATCAGGCTGTTTTGCGTCAGGGGATACTGGGTGTTTATAAAGGAGGCAAAGCTCTGTTCCGGCGCCGTACCCGCCGGGCCCGTAGCACCTGTGGGGCCCTGGGGTCCCTCCGGGCCTTGTGGGCCTTCCGGGCCTTGTGCCCCCGCCGGGCCTTGTGCTCCCGCCGGGCCTTGGGGGCCTTCCGGACCCTGGGGGCCGGTAGCTCCCGTGGGGCCCGTGGGGCCCTGGGCCCCCGTCGAGCCCTCGGGGCCTATCCTGCCCTGGACTCCCGCTTCCCCCGCCGGGCCCTGGGGTCCTTCCGGGCCCTGGGGGCCGGTGGGACCGGTGGGGCCGGTGGCCCCGGGGGCGCCCTGGGGGCCCGTTGCGCCCGTGGGCCCGGGAGGGCCCTCCGGGCCTCTCGCCCCAGTGGGCCCCGCCGGGCCCATGGGCCCGGCGGGGCCTATACACGAGCCGCAGGCTCCGGGACATCTGCCGCAGCCGCGGCCTTCGGCCTTATCCAGCTCATACCATTTCAAAGCTATCCCCCCCCCAGTCAGCGCTGCACTTTGCCACAGTATATGCCTGCCGGGGAGGAAATATAACGAAAAAGGATGCGCCCGGAGCGCATCCTTTTTGGCGTCTATGGGTTTTTCAGAACACCAGCTGCACCAGCAGCATATAGCAGACCGTGCCCCCCAGTATACTGAGGATGGAGCTGCGCTTCCACACATGGAGCAGAGCCACCACGGCGCAGGCTATGAGCTCCGGGGCCCCGAAGGGGGCGGCGGCAAAGCTGATGTTCCTCAGGCAGTAGACCACCAGCATGGCCATTACGGCGTAGGGCAGCAGTCTGCCCAGATAGCTTATGTAGGCCGGGGTCTCCCTCTTGCCGCCGAAGGCCAGAAAGGGTATGAAGCGCAAAAGCATGGTCACCAGAGCGGTGACGGCTATGACCAGGACGGCATGATTCACGCCCTCGCCCCCTCTCTCTTCCGGTATAGTGTCAGGCCCAGCAATATGAGCAGCATAGCCGGAATTAGGAAATTGTCCGCCCCGAATACGAGCAGGCACAGCACCGAGGCCCCCAGGCCCAGCAGCGCAGGCACATGGTCCTTGGCGCCCAGCCACTGCTCCACAAATACGGAGACGAACAGCGCCGTCAGGGCAAAGTCTATGCCCTCGGTGCTGAAGGGCAGCATGGCCCCCAGGACGGAGCCCAGGAAAGAGCCCAGTATCCAGTACACATGGTCCAGCACAGACACCAGTATGTAGAAGCTTTTTTCCTCCTCAGGGGGCAGCTCCGGAGGATTGCACACCAGAGAGTAGGTCTCGTCGGTGAGGGCGAAAATTAGGTAGGGCCGGGCCTTGCCGACATTTTTATAGCGGTCCACCATGGACAGGCCGTAGAACACGTGGCGCATGTTCACCATCAGCGTGGTGAGGGCCACGGTGAAAAGGCTGGCGGCGCTGCTCATCAGCTCCACCGCCACGAACTGCATGGAACCGGCGTAGATGAAGGCGCTCATGGCCGCCGACCACAGAGGGCCGTAGCCCCGGCTCTGGAGCACCACGCCGAAGCTGAGCCCTATGACCAGGTAGCCGGAGAGCACCGGCACCGTGGCCACAAAGGCCCTCTTCAAAACTTCCTTTTTCATATCGTATACGTCTCTCTTTTAAAACTGGAAATAGATGAAGGGGTTCTCCCCGGTGTAGGCCAAGCCCAGGGTCAGGCCCACAAAGAGGAAAAATACCAGCAGCCCCGGCAACGTGTTCAGCTTCAGTTGGGGATAGTAGCCCTCTATGGCAGTACCCAGCTTCCGGCTCCTTATCCAGGCGGCCAGGGTGGCCACGGCCAGGCAGCCCAGGCCGATGAGGGCCCAGCTGCTCAGGTGCATGACTCCCTGCTGCCAGGTGAACACGGCGGCGATGACCTCCAGAGCGGTGGCGAAGTCTCCGGAGCGGAAGAACACCAGGCAGAAGCTCACATACCAGAAAGTGAAGAACACCGACAGCCACACCACCGGCAGGCTGTTGTTCTTTTTCTTGCCCCTGCGCAGCTCCATGAACACCTTGTGCACGCAGAGAGCCAGGCCGTGGAGCCCGCCCCAGGCCACATAGGTCCAGGCGGCCCCGTGCCACAGCCCCCCTATGAGCATGGTGAGCATAAGGTTTATATACCGCCGGACCTTGCCCTTCCGGTTGCCCCCCAGGGGTATGTACAGATACTCCATCAGCCAGGTGGAGAGGCTTATGTGCCAGCGCTTCCAGAACTCGGTGACGTTCCGGGAGATATAGGGGAGGTTGAAGTTCCGGGACAGGTCGTAGCCCAGGCACTTGGCGCAGCCCACCGCCATGTCGGAATAACCGGAGAAGTCGCAGTATATCTGCACCGAATAGGCCGCCACCGCCAGGAGCACGGTGATCGCGTGAAACTCCGCCGGGCACTCATACACCGCATCCACAAAAGTTGAGATATTGTCGGCAATGACCACCTTCTTGAACAGGCCCAGGGCAAAGAACTGTATGCCCTTTTGAAAATTGTCCAGGCTGATGTTCCTGTCCTCATAGAGCTGGGGGATGTATTCCCCGGCCTTGACTATGGGCCCGGCCACCAGCTGGGGGAAAAAGGCGATGTACAGCGCCACGTTCTCGAAGCTCTTCTCCGCCTTTATCTTCCCCCGATACACGTCTATGGTGTAGCTGAGGGACTGGAAGGTGTAAAAGCTGATGCCCACCGGCAGCAGGATGTTCAGGCTGCCCGCCCGGCTGATGCCGAAGAGGCCGCAGAAGGAGTCTATAAAGAAGTTGAAATATTTGAATATGCCCAGGATGACCAGGGGGAACACCACCCCCAGGACGATGTGGAACTTTTTCCCGTCCCTGGCATAGGCCCCGGCGGAGAGATAGGCCACCAGGGTGAGGCCCAGCATGAGAAAGCAGCATTTCCAGTTCCACCAGCCGTAGAACACATAGCTGGCCAGCAGCAGCACCCAGTGCCGCAGCCGGAGAATGTTCCCGGGCAGGAGACGGCGTATCTTCTCTATATTGGTCAGGGCCATCAGGCCGCAGACTATGGCAAAGAATATGGCAAATGTAAGGCTGTTGAATGTCATGTCAGCCCTCCAGCTCGTTTATGGTTTGGAACACGGCCCGGGCAAAGAGCTCATGGCCCCAGCTGTTCATATGCCCCGTGCCCGGGGAGGTGTTGAGAAAGCCGTAGGGCAGCTTGTGCTGCTGCTCATAGCCGCTGAGATAGCTCTCCGTCAGGTCTACAAAGACCACCCCGGCCTTATCGCAGCAGTCCGCGGCCATCTGCATGTCCTCCTCCAGGGTCTTGGTGTAGCCCCGGCCCTCATCGTCGGCGTATATTGTGGGGTCGTAGACCAGGATCAGCTGCACTCCCCGCTCCCGGCAGAGCTGCCCGGCAGTCTCCAGGGCGCTGCCCAGAAGCTCCGCTTTCAGCGGCTGCTGGGAAGTCTCGCCCTGGGTGGCCTGGGTCTGCTCCTCCCCGTCGCCGCCCTCGTCGCCGCTGAAGTATTTGGTGTACATCAGGCGCAGGTATGGCAGCTTCTGCAAAAGCTCAATGAGTCCCCCGGTGTGGGACTCTATGGGTTTCAGCTCCCCGTTCACCAGCGCCGCCAGCTCCCCCGTGGTGAAGCTGAGGGTGCGGGTCTCTATCACCACGTATTCCCCGGGCCCATAGGTGTCCAGGGCCGCCTCCAGATTGCTCAGGCAGTATTCCATGGTGTGGCCGGAGGTGCCGATGTTGTAGGTGTACTTTTCCCCTTCAAAGAGCCGGTTGAGCACAGCGGCGGCATTGTCCTCCTGGGCCACGTTCATCCCCTCCATGTGGGACGAGCCCATGAGCAGTATCTCTATCTCCTGGCCCGGCTCATAGTCGGAGAGGTTGGTGAAACCGTCGTTATTAGTGCGGCCGAAGGCAAAGCCCTCGGTGCCCTTTCGGTAGAACTTGCCGCTCTCCCACTTGTACTCCGTGGCCCCGGTCTCATTGGTGTAGTGCACCGGCACGTTGAAGTAAAAATAACACCAGATATTCAAAAGCAGCAGGGCCGCAAGCCCGGCGGCCACGGCCTTTATAAGCCAGGGCAAAATCTTCTTCATGTCTTACCTCGTCACATTTTGATAGACAGTTTATTATATAATCCCCTTCCTTTCAAGTCAAGAAGGCGTAAAGAAGAAGGTGGGGACCGAAATCCCCACCTTCTTCTCTCAGTATTTCATCTTTTTCCGTCCAGGGATATCAGTAGTATTCCAAGTCTTCCAGCACCTCCGGCCGCACTTCCAGGTAGGGCTTTACCTCTATGCCCAGGTTATCCTCCAGCCAGGCAATACTGCGCTCTGCGTCCATGGTAATATCCACGCTGAACACATAGGGGCCATACTCCGGGCCATAGCCGGAATCCGAATGTATATACAGGCTGGTGTCGCTCCGGGTCTCATAGGCCTTCTCGTCCATGTAGAACCACCGTGTGCCCAGCATGGAATCCCGGGTATCCGGCAGTATGCACTGAGTATAAAGCTCCTCCGCCTGCTGGGGACTCAGCCTCAGCTGCTCATAGTTTAGAGCAAACTCGTCGGACATGTCCAAAAGCTGCTGAATTTCACAGAACACAATGTTCTCCGCCTTTATCTCCCCGGTCTTCATCATCAGCTCCTTGTTCTGGGGCAGCATGTACAGCTCCCGGCACAGGGCAAATTCGGAATTGCCGTTTTCTATCCACTCCAGGCTGCCGTCCACCCAGTAGCTTCTGCCGAGGCTGCTGCCGTCCTTCAGCTCGTATCGGATGTATATAATGCTTGTGCTTTCCGCCTGACGGTTATGCTCCTCATTGTCAATGGCAGTCTGGTGTATCTTCCGCGTAAGCTCTATGCTTTCCGCATCCTCGGTCACTCTCCCGTCGTTTACCAGTACCACGCTCTGTATCTCTTCCGTCTCCGGCATCCGTCTCTCGTAGCCTGTGAGATCCAACTCTATTGCCGCAACGCCCAGCAGCAGCACCGCCCAGACTATGAACAGGCCCCGCATACGGGATCGGAAGACTCTCAGGCTCTTCTGCAGCAGCATCTCTGCGGCGTAGTAGCCCAGGGCAGCGCCCAGCAGCAGCATCAGCGCCAGCACCGCCGCCTCCAGGGGACCGGAGCCCATGGCATTGTCCATGGTTTCGGCCAGCAGCGCCCCAAGGCCCAGGGCGGCGTAGATGCTGGCACAGTATTTGAACACCGGCTCCAGAGCCTTTATGGCCACCACGTCCCCCACAGCCTCCATCTTTCTCCGGCGGTAGAGCAGCAGGGCCGGGACTATGAACAGCACGCCCACCACCGCATATACCGCCAGGCTGTCCATACCCAGCAGGATAAACTCCGGCTCCAAGCTGCCTGAGGCCGGGTCGGCTATCACTCTCAGGGCCTTGCCGGCGTAGGGCAGGGGCGAAAGCCGGCTGATGGATGTGCCGCCCTCATAGCCGTAGACCAGGGTGTTCAGCAGCGTCTGCACCAGAGCTTCCAGCACATACACCGCTGTGTTCAGCACCAAAAACAGGGCGGGCAGCACCAGGATGTGGCCGGTGAGCATGGCGCAGAACAGGGCAAAGCCATAGCTTGCCAGGGTGGACAGCAGCGCCGCCAGCAGCCAGCTGTTGAGATATTCCGGCAGGGCCGTCTCGCTGCCTGCAAAAATCCCCAGGGATATGAGCCAGGTGAGCACTTCCGCCAGCAGCAGGGGCAGCAGCCCCGTGAGGCAGGCGGTGACAAAGGCGGTGTCCCGGCGCAGGGGGAGAGCGTTTATAAGGGAGCAGCTGCGCTTTGAATACAGATAGCTGAAGGCCGCCATCACCGACAGCAGCGAGGCTATCATTGCATATCCGGCCACATCCACCGACAGCTGGAGTATGCATTCCATAGTGTAGCGCACACTTATCCCCTGGGCCAGATATCCGGAAACGGTGACCGGCAGCTGCACCAACAGCGCCCCCAGGTAGAGAAGCCACAGAGGCCAGAAGCGGCTGAGGATGTTACGGCTCAGGCCGGGACTAAACAAGGATGTCTTTGATTTCATGCTCCGCACCTCCCAGCTCGTAAATGAATATCTCCTCCAGACTCAAAGGCAGCACGTCCATAAACAGGGGCTGCACCGTGGACAGCTTGTTGGTCACTTCTTCCGCATCACCCCGGAGTATCAGCTGCTGCAGCCGCCCGGTGACGCTGCGGTGGAGTATGTCCAGGCCCTCCGGCAGTTTTCCGCCGTCGGCCAGGGCCAGCTGCACCTTAACCATGTTGTCCTGGAGCTGGCTCAAAGAGCGCTCCAGCAGCATCTTCCCCCGGTTCATTATGCCCACGTGGTCGCACACGTCCTCCAGCTCCCGGAGATTGTGGGAGGACACCAGAACGGTGCTGCCCCGCTCCGCAACGTCGCTGAGCAGCAGGCTCCACACCTGGCGGCGCATCACCGGGTCCAGACCGTCCACCGGCTCGTCCAGCACTATGTAGTCCGGCCGGCAGCTGAGGGCCAGCCAGAAGGCCGCCTGCTTCTGCATGCCCTTGGACATCTTCCTCAAGGGCCGGTTCTGGCTCAGCTGGAAATCCTGCTCCAGCTTTTCAAAGCGCTCGGTGTCAAAGCCCGGGTACATGCTCTTATAAAACCTCATCATGTCCTTTATGGTGGACTGGGTGAAGTAGGCCGCCTCGTCGGGGATATAGGCGATCCTCGCCTTTGTCTCCGGGTTTTCATACACCGGCTCCCCGTCCACCAGCAGCTCCCCGGAGTCCTGACGGTATATGCCCACGGCGTGGCGGATAAGGGTGGATTTGCCCGCTCCGTTGGGGCCTACCAGGCCGTAGACCGCGCCCCGGGGCACGGTGATATCCAGGCCGTCCAGGGCCCGGAAGCCATCAAAGCTCTTCACCAGAGCCTTAACCTCTATCATCCTTTTTCTCTCCTTCCCTCAGCTCTTCCATCAGCTGCTCCCGGCTCACACCCAGCTGCTCCAGTTCCTTTGCCAGCTGCCGGAAGTGCTCCAGCAGCTCCTGCCTCCGGGCCTGGGCCGCCTGGTCCACCTGGCAGACAAAGCTGCCCTTCCCCGGCACGGAGACTATGTAGTTCTCCTGCTCCAGCTCCCGGTAGGCCCGCTGTATGGTATTGGGGTTTATGGTCAGGCTGGACGCCAGCTCCCGCACCGAGGGCAGCTTGTAGCCCGGAGGCAGGGCTCCGGAGAGTATGAGCCGGCAGAAGCCCTCCTTAACCTGTTGGTATATGGGCCGTGCATCCCGGAAATTGATGTTTATCAGAGGAGACACCTCCATTCCGTATTAACTGTACTATGTATCTTAATACAGTTAGAGTATAATCTGCCCGGCCCCAAAAGTCAACAGGGCAAATCTTAATTAATCTTAAAAATAAATAAGCGCCGGGGATTTTGTACTGTTCCCCGGCGCTGTTGTTCTTTGCCAAGTGCGCTTCTTCACTTGCCGATGTTCTTGTAGTTTATAAAGTCCGCAGCATAGTTCACCGTGGCCTCGTCCAGGCTGAAGTCCGTCTCCTGAACTCCGGGGCTTCTGTAGCTGTTTATCTCCATGGTCATGGTGATGTAGGACTTGTCCAGGTAGGCATAGACTATGGCCTGGCTGCCGTTCTGGGATATGGTCAGCTCCGTGCCGTCGGCGGCGGTGTAGCTGCGGGTGCTCATGGGCTCGTCCTCCCGGACTGTGAAGCCCCCCAGCTCCCAGCCGTCCACCATTTCCCCGTAGGCGGTGCTGCACAGATAGGTGCTGAGCCTGCGCCCGTCGCCCAGAGGAATGTTTGCTGCGGACTGGAAGGAGCCGCTTTGGAAGCTGGAGTAGTGGTCGAACTCCGGGGCCTCACGGTATATATCCCCGCTGCCCACGGCCTGGCCCAGGCTTTGGTTCAGGCCCTGGTCGCTGTCGTCCCCGGCATATTTTGTGACCTGACCACTGCGCAGGCTCAAGCCGTACTCCGCCGCCAGCTCCTCCAGCTTCTCCGCCTCTTCTGCGTCGGCCACGCCGTAAATGGAATGGTAATCCCCGTAGCCCCCCAGCGTTGCCATGCGCAGCATCTCCTCATCAAAGGCCTCCTTCTCCGCCTGATCCACGGTGACCGAGGTGGCCGGGTCAGGAACTTCTTTATAAGCTGGCACATGGTTGCCGTATATGTCTATTTCAGTTCCGCCCTCCGTATCCTTCTCCAGATAGCTCTTGGTAAAAGTGTAGGTGCCGTCGCCATTGTCTTCAATACCAAAGCCAGAGAAGTCTGCGTCCTGCTCTCCCAAGAGAAAGCTCCCCAGATTGGGCAGTTTCTCCTGATAATAGGCCTCCAGCTTTTCCTCCTTATAGCTTCTCCACTGGCCGAAAGCCTCCTGTGCCTTGTCCACCCATTCCATGGCCCAGTCCGGTCCCTCATAGGGCCGGGTCTGGCCGATGTCATACACCGTCACAGTGGAGCTCTCCAGGCTGCCGTCGGGCTGCTCCTGAGCCATGAGCTGCTCCCGCTCCCCCCTGACCAGGCTCTTGAAGCCGTAAAATTCCGAGGCCAGGGCCGTCACCGTCATGAAGGAAGCTATCACTGCCGCTATCAGCAGGGTGCGGCGCAGATTTTTGCCGCCGCCCTTGTTCCTTCGGCTTCCCCGCTCTGAGGGCTGGGTCTTTGCCCGCTCCATAGCTCTCTGCCATATATCCTCCGCCGTGTCCCGGCTCAGGGCTATCTTGTTGTAGGAATCTCTCACCTGCATGTTAATCATCAAAGCCACCTCCCAGCATGGTCTTGAGCATCAATCTGGCCCGGCCTATCCTGGAGCTCACCGTATTCTGCTTTTCCCCCAGCATCCGGGCTATCTCCCTGGCGGTGTAGCCCTCGTAGTAAAAGAGATACACCACCGTCTTGTACTTTTCCGGCAGCCGGAGTATGGCCTCCATGGTCTCGTCTATCTCATGGGGCGGAGCGGCCAGGTACTGGTAATCCTCCAGAGCCCTGTCGCTGCGGTAGTGGCGGCGCAGCATGTCCTTGCACACATTTGACACCGTCACGATGAGCCAGGCCTTTTCCTTCTCCCGGCTGCGGAAGCGCTCCCCGGAGCGTATCAGCCGGGCAAAGGTCTCCTGCACCGCGTCCTCGGCGTCGTAGCTGTTTTTCATATAGGTGAAGGCCACCCGGTACACCGTTTGGCAGTGCTCCTGATATATCTCCCGTGGGCCTCTGTTTTTGTCGTATGCTTGCTCAGCCATCTTCCCGTCTCCTTTCCAGCTGCTTTATCTGCCGGCATATATAAGACGTTTCAGCCCGCCCTTTTCGTTCAGTATTCCCCGGCGGGGGAAATTTTTTCGCCGAAAATCAAAAGGCCCGGCATATAAAGGCCGGACCTCGCTTAGATAAGATTCACTTGTCCAGGCCGAAAAAGCTGACTTTCCAGCCCTCGCCGCCCTGGACCAGCTCCAGCACCAGATAGGTGAAGCTGTCCTCATCCCCCACCCGGAAGCGGATGACGGCGTTCCAGACCGTCTCCTCATCCTCCGAGGGGTACACACATTGCAGCAGGATGTCCGTGGGGGCCTCGCTGTCGTAAGCATATGCGCCCCACTGATAATCCTCCACCAGCCAGGGCTCTATCTCCGCCATCCCGCCGTAGAAATACACTTGGGCAAATTCCATGGCGATTTTTCCGGCCTCGGTGTCCTCCGGAGCCGGAGTGGGCTGGGGCGTGGATTCAGGTGTAGGCTCCGGTGTGGATTCCGGCGTCGGCTCCGGTGTAACTTCGGCTGTGACGGCCGGGGTCTCGGCGCTCTGCTCCGGCGGCGTGGAGCCGCAGGCGGCAAGAGTCAGCAGCAGGGCAAGGCTCAGCAAAGCTGCGGTGAAAGTTCTCATTTCTCGTCCTCCTTGGGCTTTTTGTCCTCAGGCATAGGGACGGGCAGCGCCGGAGAAATGTTCCCGGAGCTCAGAGCTCATGGGGGCAGGCTTTCACCCCGTCCCCCATTGGCAGGCCGCAGATATGGCGGCGCAGCATGTCGAAGGCGTGGTTGCCCGCCATGCGCCGGATATAGCTGCGGGTGTGGTAATCCCCCATGTGCAGCTCCTTCACGTAAGTGCAGCCCTCCACCGCCAGGGACACGAACACCGTGCCCACCTCGTTGACGCCGTCCCCGTCTGGGCCGGCAAGGCCCGTGACGCCTATGCCCGCGTCGCTTTTCAGGATGCGCCGGCAGTTTTCCGCCATGGCCCTGGCCACCTGAAAGCTCACCGCCCCCTTCTCCTCAATGAGGGCCGGGTCTATGCCCAGCAGAGCGGCCTTGGCCTCGTTGGTGTAGGTGACCATGCCGCCCTTGAAAAAGCGGCTGGCCCCGGGCAGGTCGGTAAAGCGCTTGGCGATGTAGCCGCCGGTGCAGCTCTCCGCCGCGGCAAAGCTGAGGGGCCTTTCCTCCAGCAGCTTTATGAGGGCCTCCTCCATGCTCTCCACGTCCATGCCGTAGACCAGGTCCCCCAGCTTGGCCTTCACCTCTTCCAGCACCGGGGCTATCATGGCCTCCGCCGCCTCCACGCTCTCCGCTTTGGCGGTTATCTTCAGCAGGCAGTCGCACTCCTTGGCGTAGGGGGCCATGCTGGGGTTCGTCATGGCGTTCATTTCCTCGGCAAATATGGAGTCCACCGTGCTCTCCCCCATGCCGAAGATGTCCACGGTGTGGGAGACTATGTGCTCCCCGGAGAGCTTTTGCAGATAGGGCATGCCGTAGGTCTTGAACATGGGCACGCACTCATTGGGCGGGCCGGGCATCATGATGACGGTCTTGCCCTCCGCCTCGAAGGCGCAGCCGGGGGCCGTGCCCCAGAGATTGTGGAACACGGTGCAGCCCTGGGGCAGCATGCCCTGGCTGTAGTTGTTTTCCGTGAGGATGCGGCCCCGGTTTATATAGTCGTAGAGGCCCTCCATCTCCGCCTTGTCCGCCACCAGCTCCAGGCCGAAAGCCTCCGCCAGTATCTGCTTTGTGAGATCGTCGCAGGTGGGGCCCAGGCCCCCGGTGGTGATGATGATGTCCGCCCGCTCCTTGGCCGTCTCCACGCACTGCTTGAGCCGCCGGGGGTTGTCCCCCACCACGGTGTGGTAGAGCACGTTGATGCCTATTTTGGACAGCAGCTCGGAGATGTCCCGGGCGTCGGTATTGGTCACGTGGCCCAGCAGAAGCTCGGTGCCCACGGAGATTATCTCGGTATTGTAAGCCTTACTCATGGTCCAGCTCTATCCTTTCTATGCCCTGAATAGCCTCCTCCACCAGGGCCTCCACCTCCATGGCGCTCTCGGCAGCCTCCACCTCGGAAACCTTGGGCCGGGTGCGGGGATGCCTCGGGGTGAACACGGTGCAGCAGTCCTCATAGGGGAGGATGGAGGTGTCAAAGGTGCCTATCTTCCGGGCCAGGGTAACTATCTCCTCCTTGTCCAAGCCTATAAGGGGCTGGAGCACCGGCAGAGTGGTGACGGCCTGGGTGGAGGCCATGGCCTCCATGGTCTGGCTGGCCACCTGTCCCAGGTTTTCCCCGGTGACTATGGCCTTGGCCCCGTTGTATTCCGCTATGCGCTGGGCTATGCGCATCATGAAGCGGCGCATGATAAGGGTGAAATACTCCTCCGGGCACTTGTCCCTTATCTCCTCCTGGATGTGGGTGAAGGGCACCACCTCCAGAGTCATCCTGCCGCAGTATTCCGTCAGGAGCCTGCCCAACTCCACCACCTTGTCCTTGGCCTGCTGGGAGGTGTAGGGGAAGGAAAAGAAGTGGATGGGGATGAGCCGCACCCCCCGCTTTGCTATCATGTAGCTGGACACCGGGCTGTCAATGCCCCCGGAGAGCAGCGTCACCGCCACGCCGTTGGAGCCCACGGGCATACCTCCGGCGCCGGGCACCGGGGAGGCGTGGACATAGGCGGCCAGGTCCCGCACCTCTATGTGCACGGTGAGCTCCGGGTCGTGGACGTCCACCAGGGTGTCCGGATAGGCCTCCGCCAGCTCGCCCCCCACGTACTGGCTCAGCTCTATGCTGGTCATGGGGAAGGCCTTGTCGCTGCGCTTGGACTCCACCTTGAAGCTCTTTGCCGCCTCCATATCCTCCCGGAGATATTCTATGGCCAGCCTGGCTATGGCCTCCTTGTTCTTTTCGCAGCCGGCAGCCCTGGTCAGGTTTATAATGCCGAATACCTTCTGCAAAGCCTCAAAGGCGGCGTCCATGTCGGCGCCCTCCGCCCCCTCCACGTACACCGTGGACTGCATGCAGTAGACCCGGAAATCCCCCAGGGGGGCCAGGCGGCGGCGCAGGTTGGCCAGCAGCTTCTGCTCAAAGCTCTTGCGGTTGAGGCCCTTGAGGACTATCTCACCCAGCTTTAAAAGTATGATGTCGTTCATGTGTCTCTCCGTTCTGCCGCCGTGTCCCCGGCGCCGGGCCTAAGGGACACGGCTCTGCTAAACTCTCTTTTGTTATTCTTGCTAATTGATTATTGTAGCATAATTGCCCCGGCATTTCCATATGCAAGATGGCTTTGTGCCCTCAAAGTTTTAAAGCTTTTGCTTTACATAACACCGGTGCCGTGGTAGAATATGTCTGAATCTGAAGTAATTATTAAGAATTGGAGTTGGTTTCGGTGATAAATTACTGCCGCAACTGCGGAGCCAACCTGGAGCCCGGCGCCACCAGATGCAGGCGCTGCGGGATAGATATATCCGAAATGCCCGAGGAGGAGCCCTCCTTTGGGGAAAGGCTGAAGGCCCGGCTGAAGCACGGCCACCTTCTCCGCAATATCCTGCTGATACTGGCGGCCCTGCTGGTGCTGGTGGCTGCCATAGCCATAGCCTCCGCCCTGAGCTCCCGCTCCCGGGAGTCCCAAGCCCCCCAGGAGGACAGCGCCCTTGTCCTGCCCTCCCCCTCTCCCAGTCCCCAGGCCAGCCCCGAGCCCTCTCAGGAGCCCCAGGTGAACTGGGCGGAGATATACAAGAGCTTTCTGGAGACGGAGCCCTCGGTGAACAGCGCCGTGGTCCAGAATGCCGCAGACTACGGCTTTGAGGGCATAGTCACCGCGGAGCTCTTTGCCCTGGCGGACGTGAACGGGGACGAGGTGCCGGAGCTGCTGCTGGCCCAGAAGCCGGAGGCTCTCCCCGGCTGGAACGTCACCGGCCCGGAGGGCTATGCGGTGGAGAGCTACATAGTCTGCACCGTGAAGGAGGGGCGCATCAGCCCCCTGATGTGCGTCAAGTCGGATTACAGTTTCTACCCCCTTACCCTCTCCGTGAACGACAGCTGGATACTGGAGCTGAGCCAGGGAAATTCGGCAACACGCAGCCTGCTCTTCCGCTCGCCCCAGAGCCAGAGCAGCAGCCTCAGCCTGAAATATGAGTTCACCGTGGAGCAGCGCTGCAACAGTATGGGCGTGGTCTTTGACTCCCCGGCGGAGTACTACAGCATCAACGGCAGCAGCTCCACCGGCTCCGAGTTCATGGAGCAGCTCTTCCCCCAGGACAGCGACACCCTCAGCTATTTCCCCATCTACTTCAAGGAGCTGAGCCCCGGCTGCCTGGATGAGCTGGAGAGCGACTGGGAGAGCCGGGAGGTCCACCAGCTCCGCCGGGAGGACTTCTCCCGGCTGTGGAGCATAGCCGGCTCCGGCCAGATAAGCCGGGAGGCCGAGGACATCCTGCCCTACATCGGTGAGGCCCGGTGCCTGTCCATCACCAACGAAGAGGGCTCCGCCGTCATCGGCATAGCCATAGACAAGGCCCGGGGCTGGGATTACGTCAGCTCCCTGGAGATAAGCTCCGTGAGCGTGGAGGGGGCCGACGCTTGGGTCCACTCCAGCTCCTCCCAGGATCTGGAGGAGGGCCGGGCCTTTGAATATGTGGTGGGCCTGTCCTTTATTGACGAGCCCAGCACGGAATACACCGTCTGCACCCAGATAAGTCTCAGACTCTATGACGGCTCGGAGATCAGCAAGACCCTGAACATCCAGGTCTCGGCGGATGAGGGCGCCGAAGAAGCCGCGGAAGCCTCTGCCGAGGCCCCGGCCGCAGAATGAGATATGCAGAATCATAAAACCCGCCTGCAGGGATAGCCCCCTTCAGGCGGGTTTTTGCTGTCTGTTTCGATGTCAGTGGCAGTTGAAGTACATCATGGCGGTGCTGTCGGTGAGGACCACATCGCAGCTGCCGGCGTAGAGGTATTCAAAGCACTCGGTGGTGCCCCCGGCCAGACGGGTTATCTGGCCCAGGCGTTTGGTCAGGTGCTCGTCGGTGTTCAGGGCGTCCAGGGCCTCCTGGGTGGAGGGCATGGCCATCTTCCTGCCGTTGAGGCGCAGCCTGTTCCAGACGGCGGAGCCGTTCCTGGTGGCAATGACTATGTTGTTTTCTATGTATGGCCCGTAGCGGGTGTAGAGCTTTTCCTCCACCTCCGTCTCATCCAGGGCTATGCCGCCCCAGGCGCAGTCGATATTCCCCGAGGACAGCTCCACATACACGTTTTCCTTCTCTATCTCCTGGAACTTCAGCTCCCAGCCCAGCAGCTCAGCCACCTCTCTGGCCAGCTCCGCATCCAATCCCCAAAACTCCCCGTTGGAGATATAGGCCATGGGGAAGGAGTTTATATCCATACCCACGGTAAAGGTCCTCTTCTCCGGCTCGGGGAGATTGTCCAGGGCGTCGGCCTGCTTTGCAAACTTGACGGCGTTGGAGTCCCCCAGCCACTTGGCGCTGAGCTCCTCCACCTTGCCCTGGGCGGCCAGCACGCTTATGGCGGCCGAAACATACAGGTACACCGGGTCGTTGTTGCGGAAGGCCAGGGAATACTCCTGCTCCACCAACACCTGCACTTCCTTCACGCCGTAGCCGAAGCCGCCGCAGGCGCCGAGGCCCGGCACCATGGCAAGTATCAGCAATATACATATGAGTCTTTTCATCTTTCCCTCCGGGACTGTTTCTCTCTGTATCAGTGGCGGGGCGTGTATCTGCCTCCCCGCTCCCTGGCCCCGCCGCCTTTTCCGCTCTGGCGGCCGTCCCGTCCGGCGGAGCCTGCATAGCCGTCCTCCGGCTCCTGCGGGACATATTCCTCCGGTCCGCTCCGGTCATAGTCCTCCGGCCCCGGGGCGTCATCCCTTCTCCGGTATTCCGGGGCCTCCCCCCGGCGGCGGGAGCGCTGGGCCAGGCGGCGTTCCTTTTCCCGCCGGGCCTTTTTCCACTTGCTTATCAGTATGGCCCGCACCGCCAGCACTATCGCGGCCAGGACTGCCACAGCCCCGCCAACCTTCAGCACGGTGCCTATTATCTCCTTGCGGCGCTGGGCCTTGGCCTCCGCCGCCTGCTGTTCCTCCAGCTGGCGCTGCTGCTCCTCTTCCAGGCGCTGCTGCTCCTCCCGCTGGCGCTGGGCCTCCGCGGCGGCCTCTTCCTGGAGCCGCTGCTCTTCGGCGGCGGCCTCCTCCAGCTGCTGCCGGTGGCTCTCCAGCTGTCCGTCCAGCTGCAGAGTATAGTCCACCAGGATGTCCCCCAGCTTGGATATGATGGTCTCATACTTGGTGACGTTGGTGGTCATCACCGTGACTATACAGGGGTTGGGGGTGTATATTATGGCGCTGCAGTGGTTGAACCAGACCCCCCGGCTGTCCTGAAAGCTGCCGTACTTCTGGGCTATCTCATACTTGTCCTCCATGGTGGACTTGTAGTACTCCCCGGGCTCGGCGGCCAGCAGGCAGTTTATCACATTGGGGAAGCGCTCGCTCTGGGAGTAAAGAGTCTCCATCACCTGGGTCATGTACATGTTGCTGAAATAGCAGTAGTCCATGTAGTCCGGGTCGTAGTCCTCCTCCTTCAGCTGGGCGAACTTCTTGGCCTCCTCCCGCCAGGCGGCGTCCCCGCCCAGATAGGTCCGGATTATGTGGGCCCAGTCGTTGTTGGAGTAGGTGAGGATGAGCTCCTCCACGCGGCTCAGCTTTTCCCCGCTGATCTCCGTGTCCTGGGTCAGCTCCCCGTTGTATTCCTTCTCCGCCAGAAGCATCATCAGGGGCACCTTGTACATGCTGGCGGGGTAGAACCATTCCTCCCCGTTATAGTACCAGCTGTCCCCCGTGGCGGTGTAGCAGTAGCCCACGCTTATCTGCTCCGGGTCAATGTCCCACTCCTCCAGAAAGCTCTCCACCTTGGAGGTGAGCACGGTATTGTCCAGGATGCTGTCTTCACCCACGCCGCTGCTGTAGTCCGTCTTTTCGCTGTCCGTGTCCTCCTCCGCGGCATAGGCCGCAGCGCCCGGCAGCAGCAGGGCGCACAGCAGCAGTATTGCAAGGAGCCTGAAAGTTTTTTTCATATCACATCATCCGTTCCGGCGTTTCCGCTACAGTTCTTTGTAGTGGGGAATGATATCCTGATATCTCCCGTCCTTCATCAGGAAGCCTCCGGGTATGGTGCCCAGCCGGGTGAAGCCCAGCTTGGCGTACAGGTTCAGCGCCGGGGCATTGCTGCTCACCACGGCGTTGAACTGCAATATACGAAAGCCCAGTTCCTTTGCCGTTTTCAGGCAGTGGCGCACCAGGGCCTCCCCCACGCCCCGGCCCCGGGCTTTGGTGGCCACGGCATAGCTGGCGTTGCAGATGTGGCCGCAGCGGCCCACGTTGTTGGGGTGCAGGATATACAGTCCCAGCAGCTCCCCCTTATCTTCGCAGACCCCGGTGTAGCTCTGGCCGTGGAAAAAGTCCAGGCCGCTCTCCCTGTCCAGCTCCTCCAGCTGGGGGAAGGCCACCCCGTCTCTCACCACTTCGTTCCATATCTCCCGGGCCTGTTCTATGTCTCTGTCTTCAAATCGTCTTATTTCCATTTTCTTTCCCACTTTTTGGCCGCCGGAGGGCTGCCTGCACGGGGCGGGCAGCCCTCCGGTAATGTTTTTCTGTCTCAGTCGCCGTATTCGCAGATAAAGCCCACGGTGCCGGAGTACCA
Source organism: Candidatus Limivicinus sp. (assembly GCA_048417135.1). GTDB lineage: Bacteria > Bacillota > Clostridia > Oscillospirales > Oscillospiraceae > Limivicinus. The sequence goes on from DBFSDV010000030.1 coordinate 26,464, forward strand.
CTCCGGGTAGTCGGCAATGGGGTCGTTGCGGTTGTCGTTATAGCCCCAGCCGTTGTTGTCCCAGAGCATGATGTAGTCCTCGGCCACCTCGTCGTTTATATCCACGTAGGAGGGCTCGCCCTTGGCCCAGACCTCAATGCCGGTCTCGTCATTTTCCCAGACCAGCACACCGTCCACCCGGTGGCAGCCTATCCAGATGCGGGGTATGCCCGCCTCCTCGGCCATTTCCACCACGGTGTCAAACTCCTCCTGGGTGTTGATGGTCACAAGGTGTCCGCCCATCTCCTGGCACCGGGCGGCGGCCTCCGTCCAGCTCACGTCCGCCACCACCAGCTCATAGCCGTGTTCCCTGGGGGTGGGGCTGGGGTCCAGAACGACTTCGTCTCCGCCTTCGCCCCCTTCATCCCCGTTCTGGCTGAAGTAGCCGTAGGGGTCGTCCGGGTCGGCGGTGAGCTCCGGGCTCATGGTGCCGGCAAAGGGGTCCGGCGTGGGGCTGGGGCTCTCGGCCACCTTGGCCTGGCGGAAGTCCTTGAGCATGGCGTTGAAGATTATGGCCACCACGATAAGGGCGGCGCAGAGCACCAGTATCACCGCCAGAGGCCGGCGGCGGCGCTTCTTCACGTCTTCGGCTATTTTCTTTTCACGTTCCATGTTCCTTGTGTACTGGACCGGGGGCGTTTTCACCGGCTGCCGGTTGGGCACTATGGGGGCCAGCTCCGGGTCCTTCTCCTCTCTGAATTTCGGCACCGCAGGATTTGCCTGCTCCTTGAGCCGTTTTGCGATTATCTGAGCCGGGTCGGAGGCCTTGGCTCTGGCGGCGGCCTTGGCGTCGGCAATGGGGGTGGAGGGGGCGTAGACCTTGACCTCCTCGGCCTGGTCCCCGGCCTCCTGCTCCTCTGCCGGGGCCTCGTCGCCCCGCTCGATGATGCCCACCATCATCCGCTCCAGCTCGCTCAAATCGTCGTCGTTCTTGTTGAATATGGCCTCGGCGGAGGTCTCCCCGCTGAGGTAGAGGTTCTTTATGCAGCTGTCCAGGGCGGCCTGCATCTCGCCCAGGCTCTGGAAGCGCTCCTGGGCCTTGAACTTCACCGCCTTCTCCACGATGTCCTTCAGCCGGCGGCCGGTGCCCTTGGGTGCCTTGAAGTCCTCCCCGCCCATGCGCCGCAGCTGGGCGTCCTCGCACTCCCCGTCATAGGGGAGCCTGCCGCCGTTGAGGGCATAGAACAGCACCATGCCCACGGAATACACGTCGGAGGCGGCGGAGGGACTGCCCCGCCAGTACAGCTCCGGAGCCAAAAATTCCAGCTCCTGGCCGGACCAGTCGCCCTTGGAGGCCGGCCCTATGCCGATGTGTCCTTCCTCATCTGCGCTTATATTTTCAGGGTATATGCCGCCGCGGTAGCTCTTGCTGCCCACTTCGGCTTCTATGCGGCCGCAGAGCTTCGAGGCGAACTCGCACAGCCCCTGCTGGGACATGCCTGTGAGCTTCTCGCCCAGAACATGGGCCGGGTCAAAGCTGCTTAACGCCATGGGTCTTCCTCCTGTTATATTTCTCTTCCGGGCTATGCTTTATGGTAACACAGCTTCCATGTTATGTCAACGGAAAACGCCTGCAATACTTATTTTTCCATCTTATCCGACAGCTTGTCTATATCCTTTGCATAGGCCTCCAGCACCTTGTTGGGCCGGCCCTCCAGGGACTTGGCCACGGCCAGCAGCCGCTCGGCGGCGGCGACGAGTTTTTCAAAGGCCTTGCTGATGCTGCGCTGCCTGGGAGCGGCCCGCTTGATGGGCCTGGGCTGGGCCACATAGTCCCACTGACCGGCCAGGAGGTCGAAGCGGGAGCCGCTGTAGGGGGCGGCGGCCCGGTAGCCCAGTTCGTTTATCAGGCAGTCCTTGAAGGCCTCGGCGGAGTCCGGGTCGCCGTGGTTTACGAACACCAGTTCCGGCTTGGTTTCAAAGCCCCCCAGCCAGGCGATGAGCCCGTCCTTGTCCGCGTGGCCGCTGACGCCGGGCAGCACGTCTATGGTGGCGTTGACCTGTATCTCCTCATTGAAGAGCTTCACGTTCTTCACCCCGTCCACCAGGCTGCGGCCCAGGGTGCCCTCGGACTGGTAGCCCACGAAGAGTATGCAGCACTCGCTGCGCCAGAGATTGTGCTTTAAGTGGTGGCGGATACGTCCGGCGTCGCACATGCCGCTGGCAGAGATGATGACCTTGGGGGTCTTGTCCTCATTGATGGCCTTGGACTCCTCCTGGCTGACGGTGAGCTCCAGGCCGGGAAAGACTATGGGGTTGATGCCGGAGCGGATGAGCTGCTGCATCTCCTCATCCACGAACTGGGTGTCGCACTGGAGGAAGACGGTGGTGGCCTCTATGGCCAGGGGGCTGTCCACATAGACGGGGAAGTCCCCGTGGCCGGTGACCAGGCCCCGCTCCTTTATCTCCCGGATGAAGTAGAGCATCTCCTGGGTGCGGCCCACGGCAAAGGAGGGGATGACCACGTTGCCCCCCTTGTCCAAAGTGGTCTGGATGCGCCGGGCCAGGGCGGGTACATAGTCTATACGCTCGCTGCTGTGTTTCCTGTCTCCGTAGGTGGACTCTATCACCAGATACTGGCTGTCCTGCACGTACTGGGGGTCCTTCAGTATGGGCTGGTTCAGGTTGCCCAGGTCCCCGCTGAAGCATATCTTTCGTGTCTGTCCGTTCTCTGTGAGCCAGACCTCAATGGCGGAGGAGCCCAGCAGATGGCCCACGTCGGTAAAGCGGATGCTGACGCAGTCGTTCACCTGGATGGGCCTGCCGTAGGGGCAGGGTATCATCCGGCCTATCGCCCCCGCCGCGTCCTCCAGGTCGTAGAGGGGCTCTATCTCCGGGCCGCCGTAGCGCAGGGACTTGCGGCTTTTCCATTCCGCCTCGGACATCTGGATGTTGGCGCTGTCACGGAGCATTATGTCGCAGAGGGAGCAGGTGGCGGCGGTGGCGTATATGGAGCCCCGGAAGCCCTGCTTGTACAGCAGAGGCAGCAGGCCCGAGTGGTCTATATGGGCGTGGGTGAGCAGCACGAAGTCCAGCTCCCCCGCCGCCACAGGCAGCGGCTCGTTTTCAAACAGGTCCCTGCCCTGTTCCATGCCATAGTCCACCAGGCCCTTTTTGTCCCCCACCTCTATATAGGTGCAGCTGCCGGTGACCTCATGGGCGGCGCCCAGAAATGTGATCTTCATGCCATGCTCCCCTTTCATAATTATGCCTGTCGCAGCTTTAATCATTCCGAATATATTTTTATCCATTTTACACCAGAGTGCCCGCCGCCGCAAGCAGCGTTACAAAAAGTTTAATAACGGCAGGGCGCAAAAAAATTTCGGAGGAGCGGCCTGCGCCGCTCCCCCGAAGTGAGTCTGAGGCATATTTTTTCAGAAATCGAAGAGATTTATCTGGCTGGTCTCCGGCATGTCCCCCAGGGCCCCCAGGCTCTTCAGAGCCTCCAGGTGGGTCTGGCTCACCTTGGGGCAGGCCTGGCCCAGCTCCTCCATGGAGATGAAGCTCCTGCCCCCTTCGGTGCAGTGGGCCAGGTCCAAAGCCGCGGTCTCTCCCAGGCCGGAGATGGACACGAAGGGCGGGCGCAGTCTGCCGTCCTCGGTTATTCTGAACTTGAGGGCGTCGGACTTGTACAGGTCTATGGGGGCAAATTCAAAGCCCCGCATGTTGAACTCGTACACCGCCTCCAAGGTCACCAGCAGGTCCTCTTCGTTGGCGGTGAGGGGCTTGCCCCTCATCTCCCGTATCTTCCGGCGCACTCCGTCGGTGCCCACGGTCATCATTGCCGCGTCGAAGCCCCCCTTCTGGCTGCGCCGGTAGAAGTAGGCGCTGTAGAAGGCCAGGGGCTCGTGGACCTTGAACCAGGCTATGCGGAAGGCCATCATCACATAGGCCACGGCGTGGGCCTTGGGGAAGAGGTAGGCTATCTTCCGGCAGGACTCGATGTACCAGTCCGGCACGCCCAGATTGCGCATCTGCTCCTCGGCGTCTCCGGGGAACTGGCCGCTCTTTTTCACCTTGCCCTTGCGCACCGCCTCCATGGTCTTGAAGGCCAGGGAGGGCTCCATGCCCTTGGAGATGAGGTAGAGCATGATATCGTCCCGGCAGCCCACGGTCTCGTTGACGGTGGCTATGCCCTCGACGATGAGGTCGTGGATGTTCCCGGCCCACACGTCGGTGCCGTGGCTGAAGCCGGACAGGCGCACCAGGGTGTCGAACTGTTTGGGCTGGGTGTCCACCAGCATCTGCCGGGTGAAGTTGGTGCCGAACTCCGGCACGCCTATGGTGCCGGTCTTGCCGATTATGGGGTCGTCCCCGGGCAGGCCCAGGGCGGCGGGGCTGGTGAAGATGGACATGGTCTCCGGGTCGGAGAGGGATATCTTCTTGGCGTCCACCCCGGTCATGTCCTCCATCATGCGAATCATGGTGGGGTCATCGTGGCCCAGCTCGTCCAGCTTCAGCAGGTTTGCCTCCATGCAGTGATATTCAAAATGGGTGGTTATTATATCGCTGTTGGGGTCGTCCGCCGGGTGCTGCACCGGGCAGAAGTCGGTAACGTCCATGTCCTGGGGTATGACTACCAGGCCGCCGGGGTGCTGGCCGGTGGTGCGCTTTATGCCCACCAGGCCCAGGGACAGGCGGTTCTCCTCCGCCTTGGTGGCCTTGATGCCACGCTCCTCCAGGTACTTCTTCACATAGCCGTAGGCGGTCTTCTCCGCCAGGGTGCCTATGGTGCCGGCCCTGAACACATGGTCCGAGCCGAAGAGGGTCTCGGTGTATTTATGGGCCTTGGCCTGGTATTCCCCGGAGAAGTTCAGGTCTATATCCGGGGTCTTTTCGTTGCCGGGGAAGCCAAGGAAGGTCTCAAAGGGTATGTCGAAGCCCTCCCGATTCATGGGCGTGCCGCATTTAGGGCAGTCCTTTTCCGGCATGTCCGCCCCGCAGCCGTAGCTGCCGTCGGTGACGAACTCCGAGTGGCAGCACTTGGGGCAGACATAGTGGGGCGGCAGGGAGTTGACCTCGGTGATACCGGACATGTAGGCCACTATGGAGGAGCCCACGCTGCCCCGGCTGCCCACCAGGTAGCCGTTCTCCAGGGAGTTCTGCACCAGCTTCTGGGCGCTCATGTAGATAACGTCGTAGTTGTGGTCCAGGATGGTGTTCAGCTCCACGTCCACCCGGTCCTGGACTATCTTGGGGGGATTTTCCCCGTAGATACGGTGCATCTTGCCGTAGACCAGGTTTTTCAAATCCTCGGCGGAGTGCTCTATTTTCGGGGGGAACAGGTCCTTGGGCAGCAGCTCTATCTCCTCCACCTGGTCGGCTATGGCCCGGGTGTTGGTGATGACCACTTCCTCCGCCACTTCCTTGCCCAGGTATTCAAACTCCTTCAGCATTTCATCGGTGGTACGGAAGAAGATGGGGCAGCCCCGGTCGGCGTCGGAGAACTTCTTGGCCGCCTGGAGTATCTTCCGGTACTGCTCGTCCTCGGCGTCCAGGAAGTGGACGTCGGAGGCGGCGATGACCGGCTTATTCAGCTCCCGGCCTATGCGCAGTATGGTGCGGTTATAGTCCTGCAATACGGACACGTCGCTGACCACGCCGTTGTCCACCAGAAAGCCGTTGTTGCATATGGGCTGTATCTCCAGATAGTCGTAGTACTTGGCTATCTTTTTCAGCTCCCTGTCCCCGGCGCCTTTCATCACCGCCCCGTAGAGCTCGCCCATGCCGCAGGAGGAACCTACCAGGATGCCCTCCCGGTGCTGGTTCAGCAGGCTCTTGGGTATGGTGGGGCTGCGGTGGAAGTACTTAAGATAGGACTGGGATATCATCTCGTAGAGGTTTTTAAGACCCTTGCGGTTTTTCACCAGCAGTATCATGTGGTAGCTCTTGGCCACGTCGGTGCGGCGCAGGGAGTGGTACACCGTCTCTATATCGTCCACGGTCTTGGCCCCCTGGCGGGAGAGCATAGGCAGGAACTTCTCCATGATCCGGGCCACCACCATAGCGTCGTCGCTGGCCCTGTGGTGGTTGAACTGGGGCAGGCCCAGGTGGTTGGAGACCGTGTCCAGCTTGAAGCGCTTCAGCTCCGGCAGCAGGGCCTGGGACAGGGCCAGGGTGTCCAGGAACACCGGGGAGAATTTCAGGCCCTGGCGTATGGAGGCGGCGCTCATGAAGCCCACGTCGAAGTGGGCGTTGTGGGCAATGATGGGCCGGTCCCCGATGAAGTCCATGAACATCTCCATGGCCTCCTTCTCCTTTGGGGCCCCGGCCACGTCGCTGTCCCTTATGCCGGTGAGCTGGGTGATGTCCGGGGGAATGTGCCGCTCCGGGTCCACGAAGGTGTTGAAGACCTGCTTTACCTCTCCCCCGGAGAAGATGACTGCGCCTATCTCCGTCATCCGGTCGGTCTGGGCGTTGAGGCCTGTGGTCTCTATATCGAAGGCCACGAACTCCGTGTCCAGGGGCAGCTTGCTCTTGCCTATGACGGCGCTGTTGCCGTCCATGTCGTTTACGAAGTAGCACTCCAGGCCGTAGATTATCTTGACCCCGTGCTTCTTCCCCGCCTTCCACATGTCCGGGAAGGCCTGGGCCACCCCGTGGTCGGTTACGGCGATGGCGGGCATGCCCCAGTAGGCTGCCCGCTTCACTATGGCCTCCGGGTCGGTGAGGGCGTCCAAGGCGGAAAAGCGGGTGTGCACATGCAGCTCTACCCGCTTGACGGGGGCATTGTCCGGCCGTATATAGGCCTTGCCCTTCATTATGCTCCTGGGGTCCAGCACTATGTCCTCGTCGTACTTGGAGTAGATCACCTCTCCCTGGACTATCACATGGTCCCCGGTGTTTATCTTGTCTATGATGCTCTGGTCGTCGTCGGAGCGGAGGAAGCGGGAGACGCGGATGGAGTTTGTGCGGTCGGTGATGTCAAAGCACAGCACCGCGCTGCCGCCCTTGGGCAGCTTCCTGCTGGTGACCGCCACCACGTCCCCCTCCACGGTGACCCTGCCGGACTCCAGGCTGAGGGTGCTCATGGGCACCGGCCTCTGCTTTATCTTCCAGCCCATGAGCAGCTCCCCCTTGGGGGGGCCGCCGGGGGGCGGGGCGTAGGCGGCCGCCGCGGAGGCCGGCTTGGCCTTGGGGTAGTCCGGCACCAGGCCCACGCCGCTGAGGCCGTAGTCCTCCTTCAGTCTCTGGCTGACGGCGGAGAGGTCCACCGGCGAGGGCATGGTGGGAAACCAGGCGCAGACCGTGAGCATCTGCTCAGCCAGGTCCACCTGCACGTCGGTGACATAGGCCTTCTGCAATCCCCCGGCGCAGCTCTTTATGTCCTCGCAGCCGGGGAAGATGGTGAGAAAGGGAGTGTGCTCGCTCATGCCCGCTCCCCGTCTTTCTCTATAAGCTCCACCAGCCGGTCGCAGAGCTCCTCATAGGGATATGTACCCAGCACCTGGCCCTTCTTGAAGATAAGGCCCTTGCCCTTGCCGCCGGCTATGCCGTAGTCTGCCTCCCGGGCCTCCCCGGGGCCGTTGACCACGCAGCCCATCACCGCCACGGTGATGTCTCTGGGCATGTCCTTCACCCGCTGCTCCACCTGGCCCGCCAGGCTTATCAAATCTATCTCCGTCCTGCCGCAGGTGGGGCAGGAGACGAACTTAACTCCCCCCGGGCGCAGGCCCGCCGCCTTAACTATGGCGATGCCGGCGCTGACCTCCCGCACCGGGTCGGCGGTGAGGGAGACTCTGATGGTGTTGCCTATGCCCTCGCAGAGCAGGGCGCCTATGCCCACGGCGGACTGGATGGTGCCGTTCCACTCGGTGCCCGTCTCGGTGACGCCCAGGTGCAGGGGATAGGGAAAGACCTCCGCCGCCAGCCGGTAGGCGGCCACGGTGAGGGGCACTGAGGAGGCCTTCATGGATATGCAGATATCCGTGAAGTCAAACTTCTCCAGCAAAGCCGCATGGTCCCTGGCGCTCTCCACCAGGGCCTCCGGGCAGGGGTGGCCGTACTTCTCCAAAAGCCGGGGCTCCAGGCTCCCGGCGTTGACGCCTATGCGTATGGGTATGCCCCGGCGGCGGCAGCTGTCCGCCACGGCCTTCACATTCTCCTGGGCGCCGATGTTGCCGGGGTTTATGCGTATCTTGTCTATGCCCCGCTCCGCCACCTCCAGGGCCAGGCGGTAGTCAAAGTGGATGTCTGCCACCAGGGGCACGCGCACCTGCTCCTTTATCCGGGAGACGGCTTTTGCGGAGTCCATGTCCGGGATGGCTATGCGCACAATGTCCGCCCCGGCGGCCTCCATGGCCTTTATCTGCTCCACCGTGGCCTCCACGTCCCAGGTCTTGGTGTTGCACATGGTCTGGACGGACACCGGCGCTCCTCCGCCTATCTCCAGTCCGCCCACCTTAATCTTTTTTACTCTGTCTCTTTTTTCCATCATGTCGTCACTATCCTGAATATATCGTTGAACATTACGAAAACCATCAGCGCCAGCAGCAGGAACATGCCGGCGGCGTGGATGTATCCCTCATATTTGGGGTTGAGCTTGCGGCGGCTCACGGTCTCTATCACCCAGGTCACCAGCAGCAGGAACACCCTTCCCCCGTCCAGAGCGGGGATGGGCAGCATATTCATCAAAGCCAGGTTCACCGCAATGAAGGCCCCCAGATAGAAGATGCTGAACAGGGCGTCGGAAGTGGACTCGGCGCTCTCCCCGGTCTCGGCCATCATGCCCACTATGCCCACGGGCCCGGCCATGTCCTCAACCCCCACGTTGCCCTTCACCAGCTCGCTCAGGCCCATCCAGACCCAGCGGCCGAACTCCATGGTGGTGTTCCAGGCGTAGCGCAGCTTCACGGTAAAGGTGGCCTCCTCTATGCCCATGGAAAAGCCGTAGAGCTTCTGGCTCTCCCTCTGGTATTCCACGGGGACGAAATAGAAGTCCTCCAGCTCGACCTTCTTCCCGTCCCGGATGACCACGATGTCATAGGTGCCGTCACCCTGGCTGAGGAAGTCCGTCACATCCTGATACTGATATATCCTGTGGCCGTCTATGCTGTAGAAGCGGTCCCCCACCTGCAGGGCATCCTCCCCCTGATAGGGGCAGTCCTCCCTGAACTCGGCAATTATCGGGGCCCAGAAGGCCGTGGCGCTCCAGTAGAGGATGAGGACTATGACAAAGCCCATGACGAAATTCATGAAGGATCCGGCCACCAGGATGAGGGCCCGCTTCCAGGCCGCCTGATTGGTGAAGGCCCGGGGCTCGTCGCTCTCCTCGTCCTCGCCGGCCATGGCGCAAAAGCCCCCGAAGGGCACCGCCCGCAGGGAGTACAGGGTCTCCCCCCTCTGCCTTTGCAGCAGCACCGGGCCCATGCCCACGGCAAACTCCTCCACCTTCACGCCGCAGAGCTTAGCCACGGTGAAGTGGCCCAGCTCATGGACGATGACCAGCAGGCCGAAGATCAGTATTGCAAGGATGATGTAAAGAATAGTCATTTAGAAAAGTTCTCCAAAACATAAGCTCTGGCGGCGGCGTCCGCAGCCAGTATAGTCTCCAGGTCCGGCGCTTTCACCACCCCCACTTTTTCCACGGCGGAGGCGGCGGCGTCGTAAATGCGGTTGTAGCCCAGCTGCCGGCGCAGAAACAGTCCCACGGCCACCTCGTTTGCGGCGCTCATGACGCAGGGGGCGGTGCCCCCGGTGCGGGCGCAGTCCATGGCCAGCTTCAGGCAGGGGGTCTTTTCAAAGTCCGGGGCCTCAAAGCTCAGGTCTTTGAGTTTTGTAAAGTCCAGGCGGCTGAACATGGAGGGGCAGCGCTGCGGGTAGGTGAGGGCAAGCTGTATGGGCAAGCCCATATCCGGCACCCCCAGCTGGGCAATGACCGTGCCGTCAACCAGCTCCACCATAGAGTGTATGACGCTCTGGGGATGTATTACCACCTCTATCTCGTCGGGGGTCACGGAGAAGAGGTGCATGGCCTCTATAAACTCCAGGCCCTTGTTCATCATGGTGGCGCTGTCCACGGATATCTTGGCCCCCATGTGCCAGTTGGGGTGGGCCACCGCCTGCTCGGGGGTCACGTCCTCCAGCTCCTCCCGGGCCTTTCCCCGGAAGGGCCCGCCGGAGCCGGTGAGGAGTATCTTCCGAAGCTCTCCCTTGCCCCGGCCCATGAGGCACTGGAACACGGCGGAGTGCTCCGAGTCCACCGGGACTATCTCCGCCCCCGTCTCCCTGGCTCTGGCCATGACGATGTCCCCGGCACAGACCAGGGTCTCCTTGTTGGCCAGGGCAATGCGCTTTCTCCCGTCTATGGCCGCCAGGGTGGGCCTGAGGCCCACGGAGCCGGACACGGCGGTGACCACGCAGTCGCTCTCCTCCAGGGTGGCGGCCTCAATGAGTCCCTCCATACCGGAGCCCACCCGGATATCCGTGTCCGCCACAGCGGTTTTGAAAGCCTTCGCCGCAGCCTCGTCGTACACCGCCACAAAGGCAGGGTGCAGCCGCCGGGCCTGCTCCTCCAGCATCTCTATCTTCCTGTTTGCCGTGAGGGCTGCCACCCTTATCCCGGTGTGCTCCGCAACGGCTATGGTCTGGCGGCCTATGGAGCCGGTGCAGCCCAATACGGATATGGATTTTACCATAATATTTTCCTCTTTATATATACAAATTATAGCTAAATTTTTAAAG
>DBFSDV010000031.1:0-3714 GCA_048417135.1 Candidatus Limivicinus sp.
ATATAAAAAAATTTTTTTCCGAGGAGTAAGAGATATGAATTTCAGCTGTGAGAAATATATGCTTCAAAACGCCTGCGCCACGGCCTCCCGGGCAGCAGCAGGCAAAAGCCCCATCCCGGCCCTGGAGGGCCTGCTCATCCAGGCGGGGGAGAAAATAAGCGTCACCGGCTACGATCTGAAAAAGGGTATATACACCGGATTGGAGGCGGACATAAAGGAGTCCGGCTCCGTGGTGGTGGGCGCCAGGCTCTTCGGAGAGATGATGCGCCGCCTGCCCGACGGCATAGTCAGCATCAGCACCGACGTGAACAATAACGTGAACGTGAAGTGCGGCAAGAGCGAGTTCAACTTCATGGGCATCAGCGCCCAGGACTACCCGGAGATGCCGGAGGTGGACCCGGTGAACAAGATAGCCCTGCCCAGGAAGATTCTGGCGGAGATGATAAACCAGACCATCTTTGCCGTGGCCGACAACGACGTGAGACCCATATACACCGGCACCCTCTTTGAGATAAACGGGGATGAGCTGAGCCTGGTCTCCGTGGACGGCTACCGCCTGGCCCTGCGCCGGGAAAAGCTGGAAAGCGCCCAGATGGAAAACTGCAGCTTCGTGGTCCCCGGCTCCGCCCTCAGCGACGTAGAGCGCATCTGCTCCGACAGCGAGGAGCCGGTGGAGATATCCGTGGGCTCCAAGCACATCTCCTTCTCCATTGGCGGCACCGTGGTGGTCTCCAGAAGGCTGGAAGGGGAGTTCCTCAATTATAAGAAGTCCATACCCGAGAGCTTCAAGTATATCCTGAAGGTGGAGAGGGGCGAGCTCATGTCCACCATAGACAGAGTCTCCCTCATTGTCAGCGAGAGAAACAGCAGCCCCGTGCGCATGAGCATAGGGGACGGCAGCATCCACTGCCTCTGCGTCACACCCATCGGCCGGGCGGAGGATATCTGCTCCTGCGAAGGGGACGGCGAGGGCATGGAGATAGGCTTCAACGACCGCTACATGAAAGACGCCATGAAGGCCGCCGGCAAGGACGAGCTGCTGCTCTGCCTGAACAGCCCCTCCTCCCCCTGCATCATCAAAGCCGCCGACGGCAGCGACAGCTTCACCTACATGGTCCTGCCGGTGCGGCTCCACGCCTGAGATATAAAAACCAAGGGGACTGATTTTTGAAAAATATGGAAAAAATAGCTATAGATACGGAGTTTATAAAGCTGGAGGCTCTGCTGAAATTCGCTGCCGCCGTGGGCACCGGGGGAGAAGCCAAGCTGGTCATCTCCCAGGGTCTGGTGGAGGTCAACGGGGAAGTCTGCACCATGAGAGGGAAAAAGCTCCGGCCGGGAGATAAGGTAAATTTCCAGAATATGGAATTTCTTATAACTGAAGCATGATAGTAAAGAGGATAGCCCTTAACGGCTTTAGGAACTATGAGTTCGAGACCGTGGACTTCATAGACGGCACCAACGTCATCGCCGGGCAGAACGCCCAGGGGAAGACCAATCTCCTGGAGGCGGTGTACATGCTCTCCTGCGGCAGGAGCTTTCGCACCCGCTTCGACAGGGAGCTGGTGGGCTTTGACTTTTCCTGGGCGGAGATACTGGCGGATGTGTTCAGCCACGACCGGGAGCAGACCATAAACATAAGGCTGCAGCCGGGCCAGGGAAAACATATAAAAGTGAACTCCGTTAAAAAGAGCGCCGGAGAGCTGAGCGCCGTGGTGAACGCCGTGCTCTTCTGCCCCGACGACCTGAACATGATAAAGGACGGGGCGGCGGTGAGGCGGCGGCTCATGGACAACGCCATCAGCCAGATACGCCCCAGATACGCCCAGTATCTCACGGAGTTCAACCGGCTCTACGAGCACAAGACCAGGATACTAAAAGACTGGCGGGACAAGCCCTCGCTGCTGGACACTCTGGACGAGTTTTCCGAGGGCATGTGCCGGGCCTCCGCTCAGCTCATCCGTTACAGGGCCTCCTTCGTCCAGCGGCTGAGAGAGGCGGCGGCCCCCATACACCGGGAGTTCTCCGGCAAGGGTGAGGAGCTGAGCATGGAGTATAAGACGGTGAGCTCCGTGAAAGACTCCTTCGCTCCGGTGAAGGAGATATATTACGACATCTGCGAGCACCAGGAGCGGCACCGCCAGGCGGAGCTGGACAGCGCCCAGTGTCTCACCGGGGCCCACAAGGACGATCTGGAGATATATATAAACGGCCGCCTGGCCAGGAGCTTTGCCTCCCAGGGCCAGACCAGGACGGCGGCACTGTCGGTAAAGCTGGCGGAGCGGGAGATTTTCCTTAAGGAGACAGGGGAGTACCCCATACTGCTGCTGGACGACGTGCTCTCGGAGCTGGACGAGAAGAGGCAGGAGTTCGTCCTCAACCGCATAGGCGGGGGCCAGACCCTGATAAGCTGCTGCGAGGACGAGGGCATCTCCCGGCGCACCGGGGGCAAGGTGCTCCTGGTGGAAAAAGGCAGGATAAAATGAATTATCTGCATCTGGGCAAAGGCTGGGTGGTGAACACCGGGGAGATAATGGGCATCTTCGATCTGGATATTACATCCCAGTCCCACCTGACAAGAAAATACCTCAGCATGGCGGAAAAGGCCGGACAGGTCATCAACGCCTCGGAGGATATCCCCAAGTCCTTCGTAGTCTGCTGGGACGGAAATAAAAGAACTTTGTATCTCTGCCAGATGGCGTCGGCCACGCTGCTGCGCCGGGCCGAGGCGGGGATGCTGTGAAATGGAGATTAGCAAATGTCTGAAAACATAGAAAGAGCGGCTCAGGAATACGACGCTTCGCAGATCCAGGTCCTGGAGGGCCTGGAGGCAGTGCGCAAGCGCCCCGGTATGTATATAGGCTCCACCTCCTCCTCAGGTCTGCACCACCTGGTCTATGAGATAGTGGACAACTCCATAGACGAGGCCCTGGCAGGCTTCTGCAGCCACATAGAGGTGTGCATAGAGGAGGGGGACATCATCTCCGTCCGGGACAACGGCCGGGGCATCCCCGTGGATATCCAGGAGCAGACCGGCAAGAGCGCCCTGGAAGTGGTCTTTACCGTGCTCCACGCCGGGGGAAAGTTCGGCGGCGGAGGATATAAGGTCTCCGGCGGCCTCCACGGCGTGGGCGCCTCCGTGGTCAACGCCCTGTCCGAGTGGCTGGAGGTCCAGGTCCACAAGGACGGGGATATATACCAGATGAAGTTCTCCCGGGGCAATATCACCCAAGGTATACACGTGGTGGGCAAGACCCGGGACCACGGCACCTTCGTGCGCTTCAAGCCGGACCCGGAGATGTTCGACGACACCGTCTACGACTACGAGGTGCTCCACCGGCGCATGAGGGAACAGGCCTTCCTCAACGGCGGGCTGCGCATAAGCATAGAGGACAGGCGAGCCGGCAAGGAGCAGAGCGAGACCATGTGCTACGAGGGGGGCATAAGGGAGTTTGTCCGCTATATAAACAAAAACAAGAACCCCATCCATGAAGACGTCATATATCTCAGCGGCAGCAAGGACGTGGCCGTAGCTGAGATAGCACAGCAATATAACGACGGCTACAACGAGACGCTGGTCTCCTTTGCAAACGACATACACACCCCGGAAGGGGGCATGCATGAGAGCGGCTTCAAGACCGCCCTCACCAGAGTCATAAACAACTACGGCCAGAAGAACAACATCATCAAAGGGGACGACAAGGTCTCCGGAGA
>DBFSDV010000032.1:0-8953 GCA_048417135.1 Candidatus Limivicinus sp.
CAGGCATATCCTGGGCTTGTTGCTGCCGTGGTAGTCGCTGCCTCCGGTCTTGATGAGGCCGTATTCCTCCGCCAGCCTTTCCAGATAATCGCTCTGCTCCGGGCCGTAGCCGCTGTAGCGGCACTCCATGCCCCGCAGGCCCTGGGCCATGCAGTGCTCAATGAGCTCCCGCAGCCCTGTGTCGTCCAGCCTGTACTGGAAGGGATGGGCCAGCACCGGCACGCCCCCGGAGAGACGTATTATCTCAATGGCCCGCTCTATGGGCAGGATGGTGCGGCCCACATAGTAGCGCTGCCCCTTCTCCACATAGCGGTCGAAGGCGTCCCGCACGTTCTTGGCCAGACCCAGCTCCACCAGCAGGTCGGCAAAATGGGGGCGGCCTATCACTTCGCCGAAGCGCTTTTTCATGTCCTCATAGTTCACCGGCAGCCCGTCGGCGGCCATGAGGCGGCACATCTCCCGGTTGCGCTTGTCTCTGTCCTCCACCACCCAGTTGAGCACATCCTCCAGCTGGGGTGAGTGGGGGTCGATGTAGTAGCCCAGGATGTGGACGGCCCGGTGGAACTTGGTGCTTATCTCAATGCCGGGCACCGTCTCCAGCCCCAGCGCTTCCCCGGCCTTTTTCAGCTCCGGATAGCCCAGCACCGTGTCGTGGTCGGTGATGGCCAGGGCGGAGAGCCCCTGACGGACGGCCAGCTCCGCCAGCTCCCGGGGGGAGGCGGTGCCGTCGGAGGCGGTGCTGTGGGCGTGCAGGTCTATAAACTTCATAGTATGCTCCTGCATAGCTCGTTCACCTGCCGGTAAATCTCCTCCGGCTCCTCTCCAATATAGAATCGTCCGTTTTCATAGAGAATGCGGCCGTTCACCATGGTCAGACGCACGTTCTCCTTGGAGCCGGCGTAGACCAGGTTTTTAGGTATGTTCAGCAGGGGCTGCATGTTGGGCCGCTGCAGGTCGATGATGCAGAGGTCCGCCTTTTTCCCCGGGGCGATGTCGTCGCAGTCCTCAAGGCCCATGGCGTGGGCGCCGCCCACGCAGGCCATGGCGAGCACGTCCTCCGCCTTGCCGGCGGCGGCGTCCCACAGGCTGAGCTTCTGCATGCAACTGGCCAGGTACATCTCCCGGAACATGTCCAGGGCGTTGTTGCTGGCGGCCCCGTCGGTGCCTATGGCCATGGGCACCCCTGCGGCGAGCATTTTGTCCACCGGGGCAATGCCGCTGGCCAGCTTCACATTGGAGGCGGGGTTGGTAACGGCATAGATGCCCTTGCGGGCAAAGAGCCCGATATCCTCCTCGCTCATCCACACGCAGTGGAAGCCGCCGCCGCCGTAGCGGAACAGGCCCATCCTGTCCAGCAGCTGGGGCGGGGTGAGGCCGTAGCGCTCAACGCACCCGTCTACTTCGGCTTTTGTCTCGGCGCAGTGCATGTAGCAGGGGGCCTGATACTTCTCTGCCAGGGAGGCCATGTATTCCATGCGCTCCACCCCGGTGGTGTACTCGGCGTGGATGCCCAGCCTGTAGCTCACCAGCTCGCTGTAATCGTTGAAGCGCAGATACTCCCTCTCGATGTTGGCGGGGTCGGCGTCGAAGTCGTTCATGGCCGAGCAGATGACGGTGCGGAAGCCGCAGTCCACATTGGCCTTGGCGTAGGCCTCGTTGTGGTAGTACATGTCGAAGCTGGCGGTAATGCCGGAGGAGAGGTACTCCATAATGCCCAGGCGGGTGAACTGATAGACAGCCTCCGGGGTCAGCTTGGCCTCGTGGGGAAAGACCTTGTTGTAGAGCCAGTCCTGTAGGGGCAGGTCGTCGGCATAGGAGCGGAGAAAGACCATGGCGGTGTGGGTGTGGGCGTCCTTGAAGCCGGGCATTAAAAGGTCGCCTTTCAAATCTATCTGCCGCTGAAAAGCGGGCATATCCTCTCTGGCCGGGCCCACGTAGACTATGGAGCTTCCATCCACCCAGACCTCATCGTCGCTTACTTTAATTCCTCCTGCAAAGCTGAGGGTCCTTCCGTTGTAAAATCTTATCATAGGCATCCTCCCAAAGGATTCAAAGCTTGGCGCACATCTCGTCGTGGGCCAGCAGTTCAAAGCCGTCGTCCAGGGGCGAGAGCTCTGCCGAGCCGTATTTCCGCTCCAGAGCTGTCTTTAAAATCAAATCGCAGAATTCCGGGTTCTTGGGCAGAAGGGGCCCGTGGCTGTAGGTGCCGAAGACGTTTTTGTAGTGGGCGCCCTCGCTGCCGTCCTCCCCGTTGTTGCCGTAGCCGGAGAGCACTCTGCCCAGGGGCTCCAGGCCGCTGCCCAGCCAGGTCTTGCCGCTGTGGTTTTCAAAGCCCACCACCGTGCTGCCCCCGGCGGAAGGGGAGCATTGGAATTTGTAGTTGCCTATCATCCGCTTTGCCGAGCCCTTGGTGTACAGGTCCAGAGCCCCGATGAAGTCGCAGCGCTTGCCGTCGAAAGTCTCGTAGTAGCTGCCCAGCATTTGGTAGCCGCCGCAGATGGTGAGGAAGGTGACCCCGTCCTCCACCGCGGCCTTTATCTCCCTGTCCTTGCCCCGGTGCAGGTCCGAGAGCAGCACCTGCTGCTCAAAGTCCTGGCCGCCGCCTATGAACACCAGGTCGAAGCCGGCCAGGGAGCGGCTGTCCCCAATGGGCAGCTTGGTCACCGAGGCCTCTATGCCCCGCCATTCCAGGCGCTTTACCATACATATCACGTTGCCCCGGTCGCCGTAGAGGTTCAGCACGTCCGGGTACATGTGGCAGATTTTAAGTTCCATGGCCGCCCCTCCTTATTCCCAGAATTCGCTGCCGCCGCAGTGGCTTATAAGCACTTCCCGCAGCTCCAGCATGGCGGTGTAGGTGGGCATGATGAATATGGGCTTATCCTGCCCCTCCATCCAGCCTACCAGCTTTTCGTAGTCGTGTTCTGTCTCTATACGTTCCGGGGCAATGCCGGCGTATTTTATCCGCAGGGCCATGTCGGAGGCCCGGTCCCCGGAGACCACTATCTTTTCCAAAAATCCGGAGAGCTTCGTCAGGCCCTCGAAGTCCGCGTCCCATATCCAGGATATATCGGTGCCGTCGGCGCTGCGGTCGTTGAGGCAGACCACCAGCAGGAACTTCTCCCGGACGTTTTCCAGAAATTCTATCACCTGGCTGCAGCCGGCGGGGTTTTTCACCAGCATCATCCTGGCGCCCCCCTTGCCCAGCCTAAAGCGCTCCATGCGCCCGAAGCCGCACTGGAAGTCCCCCAGGGCGGAGATGGCGGCCTGGGCCCCCAGCCCCATCTGGGAGACGGCGGCCACGGCGCCTATGGCGTTGTAGATGTTGTACATGGCGGGGAGATTCACCGTGACCAGGTGCTTTTCTCCCCGTATGTCCATGACCAGGCTGCTGCTGTCGGCCCCCTGGGAGAGTATCTCCGTCACGGCATAGTCGGCCTTGTGACGGCTGTAGCCGCAGCGGGGGCAGCGGAAGCCACCCAGGTGGCCGTAGCTGATGTAGTCGTATTCATATTCCGCCTTGCAGCGGATGCAGTGGGTGGCGTCGGATATCTCCGGCTTTGGCCGGGAGGGGGCGGCGCCCTTTTCGATGCCGAAGTAGACCACGGGGTTTTTGAGCTCCAGAGCCAGGGAGGAGGTGAGAGAGCAGTCGGCGTTGAGGCAGAGCTTGGCCTGGGGTATGGGCTCCAGGGCCGCCCGGATGTTCTCCAGAATGTGGGTCACCTCGCCGTAGCGGTCCAGCTGGTCCCGGAAGAGGTTGGTCACCACCACCACCTGGGGCTTCAGCTGGGGGAAGACCCGGCGGGCCGCCGCCTCGTCGCACTCGATGACGGCGTATTCCTTCCGGCACTTGCCGGTGAGGGAGCTGTTCATCACAAACTCCGTGGTGATGCCGCTTATGAGGTTTGCCCCGGAGCGGTTGGCAAAGTAGCTCTTGCCCTGCTCCAGGAAGGCCTGCTCCACCATGCGGGAGCTGGTTGTTTTGCCGTTGGTGCCGGTTATGGCCACAGTCTTCACTCCCCGGGAGACCAGGGACAAAAGCTCCGGGCAGAGCTTCAGGGCTATGCGCCCGGGCATGGCGGTGCCCCCCCGGTGCACCAGGCGGGAGAAGGCGCGGAGGAGCTTGCATATTATGATGGCGAATATGGCTTTCAGATTCATGGTTTCAACTCCGTCAGCAGGAAGTATGTTTAGGTATTCAGGGCCGGGCGTCAAAGCTCCTGTATAGAACAGATTATGCCGCCGTTATCGAAAATTTCCACCAGGGCCCAGGTGAGCCTGCGGCCCTTCCCGGCGGTGCCGGGGTTGAGCACGGTGACTCCCCCCAGCTCTTGGTAGAGGGGCCGGTGGGTGTGGCCGAACATGGCCAGACTGCAGCCCTGCTCCTGGGCTGCGTAGACCAGGGAGTCCACCCGGTCGTAGTCCACGTTGTACAGGTGGCCGTGGGTGATGAAGGCCTTCACCGGCCCCAGCTGCACCGTGTCGGCGAGGGGGGAGAGGGGGGCAAGGTCGCAGTTGCCGCATACACTGTACATGGGTATATCCGGGAACTGCCGGGCGATGTCCCGGGCGTCCCGCTCGTGGTCGCCCAGGTGGACAATGGCGTCCGGCCTGCAGCGGCGCACGGCCTCCAGACACAGGTCGATGTGGTTGTGGGTGTCGGAAAAGACGGCAGCTTTCATGGCAGGGTTCCTTTCGTAATCATCGGTAGGGCTATTGAATATAATAGAACGAACGGGAGTGAGTTTCAATGCAAAATTTTGAAGAATTGGGTCGGGAGCTGGACCGCCGGGGCAAGACGGAAAAGCTGAAGGCCCTGGCGGACAGCAGCGAGATGCAGAAGCTGGGGCAGATGCTGGATGCCTCGGAGGTGGAGCGGGCGGCCAGGAGCGGGGACAGCCAGGCCCTGAGGAGCCTGCTGGGCTCTCTGCTCAGCACCCGGGAGGGCCGGAAGCTGGCAGAGAGCGTGCAGCAGCTTATGCAGGACTGAGACCTGGAAGAGGGGGTGAGCCTGCCGTGAGCGAGCTGGAAGACAGGATAAATTCCGTCCTGAGCGACCCGGAGCAGATGGAAAAGATAACGCAGATGGCCAAGAGCCTCATGGGCGGCAGCTCCCAGGAAAGCGGCGGCGGGGACAGGGAAGCCCATGACCTGCCGGGGGGCCTGGGCATAGACCCCTCCGCCCTGCAGCGGATAGGCCGGCTGCTCAGCCGGGGGGAGAGCCGGAAGCCCCAGGAGCGGGCGCTGCTGGAGGCCATGCAGCCCTATCTCTCGGAAAAGCGGCGCAGCAAGATGGATAAGGCCATAAAGCTGGCCCGGCTTGCAAGGATAGCCCGCCTGGCCATGGGCGAGATGGAGGGCGAGGGGGATGATTAACCGCTACCAGGGCAACAGCGGCAAGGTGAGCCGCTACAGCGAGCCCGGAGAGCAGCAGCCGCCCCGGCCCGCCTCCGGCCGGAGGCCGCCCGCCCCGGCAAAGGCCGGGGTGCAGGAACGCCCGGCCCGGCAGAAGAGCCTGCTGGGCAGCCTGGAGGATTTGGGCAAGGCGCTGCCGGAGCGGATAGGCGAGCTGGAGACGGAGGACATCATCCTCCTGCTCATCCTCTATCTCATGTACCGGGAGAGCGGGGACAGCGAGCTGCTTATAATCATGGGGGCCATGTTCCTGCTGTAGACATTTATAAAAGCAGCCTCCCCGGGTCTTGCGCCAGGGGAGGCAGTGCTTTTTATTCTTCGCTCTTTTCCTGGGCTTTCAGGGCCGGGGCGGTTTTCTTGCGCAGATTCGGGTTCCTGTGGAACACGAAGAGCCATATGCAGAAGACTATGGCCGCAATGGCCACCAGGCAGATGATGCGCAGCAGGGAGGTGTCGGCGGCCAGGATGACGGCCAGCAGGCCCATCACTGCGGATATGGAGTAGAGCACCGCCACGGCCTGCCTCTGAGTCAGACCCATGGCCAGCAGCCGGTGGTGGAAGTGGCCCTTGTCGGCGTGGAAGGGGCTCTGACCGTGGGAGATGCGCCGGCAGAAGGCAAAGGCGGTGTCGGTGAGGGGCAGGGCCAGAGACAGCATGGGCACGAAGAAGGTGAACACCGCGTGGAACTTGAAAAGGCCCATGATGGAGGCGGTGGCCAGCACGAAGCCCAAAAGCTGGGAGCCCACATCCCCCATGAAGATCTTGGCCGGGTTCATGTTGTAGGGCATGAAGCCCAGACAGGCCCCGGTGAGGGCCACCAGGATGACGGAGACCACCGGCTCCGCCACCAGCAGGGAGACTATGAGCATGGAGGTGGAGCTGATGGCGGCCACGCCCACGGCCAGGCCGTCCAGCCCGTCGATAAGGTTCATGGCGTTGGTGCAGCCCACTATCCACAAGAGGGTTAGGGGTATGGACAAATGGCCGATGGGGATGGTGGTCTCCTCGGCAAAGACGTTGGGGTTGGATATCACGTCGAACACCAGGCCCGAGCGGATGGCCACAATGGCGGCCAGCAGCTGGGCGGCTATCTTGGCCCAGGGGCTGAGGCTGACGATATCATCCACGGCGCCCATCATAGCTATTATCACGGCTCCCACCAGCAGGCCCATGACCTGGGTGGTCATGTTCACGAAGAGCAGCAGGCTTATGACGAAGCCCAGGAAAATTGCCAGCCCCCCCATGCGGGGGATGGGGTGGTCGTGGACCCGGCGTGTGTCCTTGGGCACGTCTATGGCCCCCACCTTTTCGGCAAATTCCTTCACCGGCGGCGTCATGAAGTAAGATATCACAAGAGCTACCAAGAATGCCAACAGCATCTTGAGCCAGTCTTCAATATCTGGAATCATCTGATTTTCTCCTGTATTTTTGGACTAAATTTGCACCGGGCATTTCGGCTCAGAAGGGCTTCTCCACGAAGCCCACCCGCTTGTACACTTTGCGCAGGGTCTTGCGGGCGGTGTAACTGGCCTTCTGGGCCCCCTGGGTGTAGACCTGCTGGAGATAGGCCTTGTCGGCCATGATGCGCTGGGCCTCCTCCCGCACGGGGCGCAGGGCCTCGATGACGGCCTCGCCTACGGCGCTCTTGAAAGCGCCGTAGCCCTTGCCGGCAAATTCGGCTTCTATCTCCTCAAAGCTCTTTCCGGTGACGGAGGAGTAAATGCTCATCAGGTTAGCCACGCCGGGCTTTTCCTCGGGGGCGTAGCGCACGCAGTTTTCCGTGTCGGAGTCGGTGACGGCCCGCTTGAACTTCCGGGCTATATCCTCGGGGCTGTCCAGCAAAAAGACGCAGCCCTGGGGGTCGGACTTGCTCATCTTGGACGTGGGGTTCATCAGGCTCATTATCCGGGCCCCCACCTTGGGGATATAGGGCTCGGGCACCTTGAAGGTCTCCCCGTAGAGATTGTTGAAGCGCACGGCGATGTCACGGGTCAGCTCGCAGTGCTGCTTCTGGTCCTCGCCCACGGGCACATAGTCCGCCTGGTACAGCAGGATATCCGCCGCCATCAGGGAGGGATAAGTGAAGAGCCCGCCGTTTATGTTGTCGGCGTTTTTGGCGCACTTATCCTTGAACTGGGTCATGCGGCTGAGCTCGCCGAACATGGTGTAGCAGTTGAGTATCCAGCCCAGCTCCGCGTGTTCGTGGACATGGCTCTGGATGAACAGGGTGTTCTTCTCCGGGTCCAGGCCGCAGGCGATGTACTGGGCCAGCTGGGCCAGGGAGCGGCGGCGCAGCTCGGCGGGGTTCTGGCGCACGGTGATGCTGTGCAGGTCCGCCATGAAGTAGTAGCAGTCGAACTCCTCGGCCAGGGCGGCCCAGTTCTTGACGGCGCCCAGGTAGTTGCCCAGGTGCAGGTCCCCGGAGGGCTGGATGCCGGAGAGCATTACTTTTTTAGAAACGGCAGTGTTTTCCATAATCATACCTCTGTCTGTAAAGAGCAAATCAAATTGCGCTTTTTCACATGTCCTCATATTCTACCAAAATAAGTTCGTCTTGACAACAGTAAAAATATAAAATAATATGTGCGTGGGTAAAAATTAATTGCTTTTTTGGAGGCTTTGGAATATGAAAGACATGAGCTGGTTCAAAGAGATGGAGGACAAGATACCCCAGGGGGAGGTCCGCACCCGTTTTGCCCCCTCTCCCACCGGGTATATGCACGTGGGCAATCTGCGCACCGCCCTCTACACTTATCTCATCGCCCGCCACGCCGGGGGCAAGTTCATCCTGCGCATAGAGGATACCGACCAGGTCCGCCAGGTGGAGGGGGCCGTTGAGGTCATTTACAAGACCATGGCCCAGTGCCACCTGGAGCACGACGAGGGCCCGGACGTGGGCGGCCCCGTGGCCCCCTATATCCAGACTGAGCGCCGCCCCTATTATAAGGAATATGCCCAGCTGCTCATGGAGCGGGGCCACGCCTACCGCTGCTTCTGCGAAAAGACCGAGAGCGAGGAGGACAGCGGGGACTTTGACCGGGGGGACGACCCCTGCCGCTTTATGAGCCGGGAGGAGTCTGACCGGAGGGCCGCAGCCGGCGAGCCCTATGTCATCCGCCAGCTCATCCCCCATGAGGGCAGCACCAGCTTCCACGACGAGATCTTCGGGGACATCACCGTGGACAACTCCACCCTGGACGACCAGGTGCTTTTAAAGCGGGACGGCCTGCCCACCTATAACTTTGCAAACGTCATCGACGACCACCTGATGGGCATCACCCATGTGGTGAGGGGCAGCGAGTATCTCTCCTCCGCCCCCAAGTACAATCTGCTGTACGAGGGCTTCGGCTGGGATATACCCAAGTATGTCCACTGCTCCCCCGTTATGCGGGACGCCCACAACAAGATGTCCAAGCGCCACGGGGACCCCTCCTACGAGGACCTCATCGCCCAGGGCTTCCTCACCGACGCCGTCATCAACTATGTCACCCTCCTGGGCTGGAGCCCCAGAGGCGAGCAGGCGGAGCAGGAGATATTC
>DBFSDV010000033.1:0-23738 GCA_048417135.1 Candidatus Limivicinus sp.
GTTTTTATCCATGCTTCCAGACAGACAAAGGGAGACGGACCTGCGCCGTCTCCCTAATTTCAATATGTATTTTTTATCGAAGGCTCAGTCCGGCTCAGGGGACAGGGGGCTTATATGGCAGGCGAAGGGCTCCAGCAGCTCCCCGTTGTATTCCGCCGGATAGGGGTTGTGGTTCATCACCAGGCGCAGGGCCTCCCTGCCGCTGCCCCGGCAGACCACCTCCACCCCGGGCACGCCGGGCTCCGTGGGGATGCCCTGCTCCCGGGCGGCCTTCTCCAGCACCCGGGTGAGCAGCTCCTCCTCCAGGCCGCAGCCCAGATAGTACACGCTGCCCTTGCCCCGCTCCATCCTGGTGACGGCGGCGCAGTCCTTATAGAAGGGGTCGTCATATCCCAGCAGGGTCTCCGCCCCCTGGGTCTCCAGCATCTCCCGGAAGATGCCGCCCTCCCCCCGGGCTCCGGCAAATTCACCTTCGCCTCTCAGGGGGAAGCTCTGGCCGGCCTGGAGGCTCTCCGTCTCCGTGACGCAGACTCCGGCGAAATCGTCAAAATCCAGGGGCAGCTGCTTGGACAGCACCAGGTTGTTGTGTTCGTCCTTGACGAAGTCCCGGTAGCTCAGCACCAGGCTGCCGCCCTGGTCCACGAAGCTGCGGAGCTTGGCCTGGAACTCCGGCTTTGCCACTATCATCTGGGGCAGGATGAGCAGCCGGTATTTCTCCAGAGGGGCCTGGGCGGGGACTATGTCCACGGGCACGTTCCGGTCGTAGAAGAACTTGTGGTACTTTTTCATCTCCGTCTCGCAGTCCAGCAGCAGGCTCTGGCGCTGGATGCGGAAGGAGGCCAGGGAGTCATAGTCGTAGACTATGGCGGCCTTGCTGTCTATGGGGCTTTTCAGCTGGGAGGCGTAGTTTCGGATGTCCTTAAAAAAGCTCTGCACCTCGTAGAACTTTCTCCGCTTCACATTGTCCGCATCCAGCACCCCGTAGCAGAACTGCTCCGCCCCCTTGATGCCCCCCCGGTAGCGGAAGAAGAACAGGGACTCGCAGCCCCGGGCCATGCTCTGGTAGGCCCACAGCTTGGCCTGGTTGGGCCGGGGGGAAAAGCCGGTGACATCGTGGCCCTGGGCCCCCATGATGGCCTCGGTTATCCAGAAATTCTTCCCCTTCAAGCCCCGGATGTAGTCCAGGCCGAAGGCTATTTCGTTGGGGGCCAGGGGCTCCCTCTGGCCCCCCCAGACCGGGTAGTTGTTGTAGGCCGCAATGTCCAGCCCCTCCGCCACCCGGGAGTAGTCCGCATGCTTTCCCAGGCCGCCCCCGGGGAAGTCGTGGATAAGCACCGCATCCGGGATTATCTCCCGCAGCAGCTGGGCCTGGAAAGCGACGAAGTTCTCTATGCTCCGGCTGCGAAAGCGCTCCCAGTCCAGCCGCAGGGCCGGATTGTGGGTGGTGATGGTGGGGGCGGGCAGGGGTATCTCGTCAAAGTCGTTGTATTCCTGGGACCAGAAGGTGGTGCCGTAGGCCTCGTTCAGGGCCCGGATGTCCCCGCCGAAGCGCCGCCGCAGATAGAAACGGAAGGCGTCCCGGCACTGGGAGCAGTAGCACATGTCGCTGTCCTCATGGCCTATCTCGTTGTCTATCTGCCAGGCCACTATGGCCTTCTCGCTTTTGTAGTGCTCCGCCATGGCCCGGACGATGCGCTCGGTATAGGTGTGCATTTCCCGGCTGTTGAAGCAGTACACGTGGCGGCCGCCGTAGCTGCGCTTTGCGCCGTTTTCAAACTCCGACAGCACCGCCGGGTACTTCTTGGCCAGCCAGGCGGGGATGGCCGCCGTGGGGGTGCCCATGACCACCGACAGGCCCCGGGCCTTGGAGCGCTCTATCACATGGTCAAAGAGGGAAAAGTCATACTGGCCCTCCGCCTTTTCCATGATGTGCCAGCCGAACTCCGCAATGCGTATGGCGTTGCAGCCCAGCTCGCATATGTTGTCCAGGTCGGCCTCCAGCATGGAGGCCGGCCACTGCTCGGGATAATAGTCTATGCCAAGAAACATCAAACTTCCACCTTTTTAGATTTAAGCTGCTTGGTGATCTCCTCCAGGTAGCTGCCCTCCAGCTTGTAGCCCTTTGCATAGATGACATAGGCAAGCACGGTTATCACGGAGGGCACCACGCCCATGAGTATGCGCATGCCCATGATGGTGGTCTCGGTCTGGGGCACGTTCTCCACAAAGCCGGAGATGGTCAGGCCCACGCCGATGAGCCAGCCGGCCACGGCGGAGGCGGTCTTCACCAGCAGAGTCTGGAAGGAGGCCACTATGCTCTCGTTGCGGGTACCCAGCTTTACCTCGCCGTAGTCGATGACGTCGGCCAGCATGACGGTGGTGGCGCCCAGGGTCAGGCCGGAGCCCAGCTTATAGAACAGTCCGCAGACGATGATAAGGGGGATATTCGTGGGGGCGATGCCGCCCACCACCAGCAGGGCGATGAGGCCCACGGCGGGAGTGAAGCTGGCGATGGCAAAGACCTGCTTCTTGCTCAGGAAGCGGGAGAGTATGGGGAAGAGGAACAGGGCGCCCATCTCCGCAAAGGAGGCGGCGGTGGTGAAGTAGGGGAAGAGGTTCTCGTCCTGGGTGACGTACTTGAAGTAGTACAGAGCCATGCCGCCGGCCAGCTGCACCACCAGATTATACGCCAGGACAACGCCGATGTAAACCTTCAGCTGGTCGTTGGCGGTGATGACGTGGATGGCTTCCTTCAGGGAGGTGCGCTTGGCCTTCTGGCCGGAGTCCGCCTCCATGCTGCTGCGGTCCCGGGCAAAGATGACGGTGACCAGGATGGTGGCCACGAAGACTATGGCCACTACCACGGAGGAAGAGGCATAGCCCCTGGCCTCGTCGCCCTGTCCCAGGCGGTTGATCATGGCCAGACCGAAGGCGCCAACCAGCAGCCATGCGGTGCTGGCGAAGATACGGGGGATGACGGACATGGAGTCACGCTCCTCCTTGGTGGAGGACATGGAGGGGAGCATGGACCAGTAGGGGATGTCCATGATGGTGTAGGTCATGCCCCAGAGTATGTACATGACGGAGTAGTAGGCGTAGAGCTTGAAGCCCTGGAGCTGGGGTCCCATGAACAGCAGGATGAGTATGCCCGCATTTATCAGGGTGCCTATCAGTATCCAGGGGCGGAACTTGCCCCATCTGGTACGGGTATTGTCCACAACGAAGCCCATCATGGGGTCGTTCACGGCGTCCCAGACCCGGGCCACCAAGAACAGGTTGCCCACGAACAGGGGAGCCAGGCCCACGGTGTCGGTGAGGTAGATCATAAGGTAGGTGCTGATCATGGCGTAGCACAGGTCCTTGCCCAATGCGCCCACGCCAAAGCAGAGTTTTCTTCCGGCAGACAGTTTCATATTGCGCTTCCTCCAAATAATATTAAAAAGTTTTACGGCTTATTGCTCACTTGTTCTTTTCAAACCTGACTATGGCGCTGGCATAATCTCCCGTCAGCTTCACATCCAGACCGTGGTACATGAGATAGGCTCCGCTCTTGGTCACGTCCCCGGCGGAGGTATGCAGGGTGTAGCTTGCGCCCTCCTCCAGGCCCCGGAGGCGGACGGTGGTGCTGCGGTGGCCCACCTGGCTCTGAGGCAGGAAGGCAAAGACGACTCCCTGGTCCTCCTTCAGATACTCATAGAGGAAATACCGGTTGGCGGAGGGATTTTCCAGACGGTAGAAGTCCCCCTCCTGGATGACGGGCCGGATGTCCTTGTACAGGGCTATCATCCTCTGGGACAGCTCCACCTCTTCGGGAGTGAACTTCAGGATGTTGCAGCCCACGCCCAGGCTGCCCATCATGGCGCTGTGGTAGCGGAAAGTCAGGGGTATCACCCGGCCGGAGAGGAAGTTGGGGCAGTCGGTGACCCAGGCCCGCATGGCCTTGATTGGGTAGATGCGGGAATAGGCGTCCTGGATGTAGAGCCGGTCATAGGCGTCGGTATTGTCGCTGGTCCAGAAGTCGTCGAAAATGCCCAGGATGCCGTAATCTATCCTGCCGCCCCCGGAGGCGCAGGCCTCAAAGAGCACATGGGGGTGCTTCTCCTTCAGCTGGCGGACTATGCCGTATACCGTCTGGATGTGCTTGTACCAGATGTCCCGCTGGGGGCCGGTCTGGGATATGGGGCGGTTTGCATCCCACTTTATGTAGTCGATATCGTAGCGGGTGAGGAGATTGTCCAGCATGTCGTACATGAACTCCCGCACCTCTGGCTTGGTGACGTTGAGCACGTACTGGACTCTGGAGGTGTCGCTGACCCGGGTCTCATAGTGGTATATCCAGTCCGGATGGTCCTGGTAGAGCTGGGCCTTGGGGTTGACCATCTCCGGCTCCACCCAGATGCCGAACTTCATGCCCAGGTTCTTCACCTCGTCCACCAGCTCCTCCAGGCCGTTGGGGAACTTGCCCTCGTTCACGTACCAGTCCCCCAGGCCGTTCTGGGTGCTGTGGCGCTCGCCGAACCAGCCGTCGTCCAGAACGAAGAGCTCCGCCCCCAGCTCCGCAGCCTTCTGGGCCAGCTTTATCTGGTCCCGGCTGTTCACATGGAACTCCGTGGCCTCCCAGGAATTGTACAGCACCGGCCGCTCCCCGCCGCTCATGATGCGCTGCCGGGCAAAGCGGTGTAGATTGTGGGACATGGTCTCAAAGCCGGCGGCGGAATAGCCGCAGATTATGCCCGGAGCCTCCAGGCTCTCCCCCGGCTTCAGCTCCATGAGGCTGTCATGGGAATTCAATCCCAGCTGGGCCAGGGTCTCCCCGTAAGGGGTCTGCTCCACCACGCCGCTGAAATTGCCGGTGATCTTCAAAGCTCCGAAGTACACATCGCCGCCGGTCTCGGTGGCGTCTTTGTCCAAAATGAAGTAGGGATTGTGGTTGTGGCTGGAGATGCCCCGGCGGTTCTCGATGACTATCTTGCCGTAGTTCACCTTCTGGGTGAAGCCCTGCTGTTCGGCGCCCCAGTGGCCGTGGACATTGGAGAAATTGAGGTTCTCATAGGGTATGTGGAACTGAGCGCTGTGGAACTTCTCCACCTGGATGGGCTCTTCCGTCAGGTTCTTTATCACTGCGCTGCGCTCCATCAGGTCGTAGTCCGGGTACAGCTTGTAGCGCAGGTCTATAAAGAACTCGTAGTGCTCGTCCCTCAGGTGGATGACCAGCTCCTCCCAGTCCTCCCCCTCCTCCAGGTCGCAGCCGCAGTACTGATACACCAGCTCCCGGGTGCCGTCGGCAAAGATTACCTTCAGGCAGTGGTCCTTATAGCGCAGGCCGCCGTGGACCGGG
Source organism: Candidatus Limivicinus sp. (assembly GCA_048417135.1). Lineage (GTDB taxonomy): Bacteria > Bacillota > Clostridia > Oscillospirales > Oscillospiraceae > Limivicinus. The sequence goes on from DBFSDV010000033.1 coordinate 5,339, forward strand.
AACTCCTCCCTGGTGATCTCAAACACGGGGTCGTTGGTGGAGACCTCGGTGAGCTGGGGCAGTTCCAGCTCCTCCACCGACGCCAGCTTCTTTCCCCAATAGAGATGCCGGATCAGACCCCTGTCGTCCACTCCGAAGGCGTAACTGGTGGTCTTGGTGCTGAGCAGGAATATGTCTTTTCTTGTATTTATCGTGATACTCATTTTGCTCCCCGCCTTTACTATTGTAATAACTAAGTAAAAGATATCACCCTGTTAACAGTCCGTCAATATTTTTACTAAAGGTTTTAGTTAAAAATCCGAATTTCGTAAATTATTAACTAAAACAATTACTTGTTTTTATGAAAAATGCAGAGGAAAAATTCCTCTGCATTTGAAACAAATTCCTTATTTCTATTTGTATTCCAGGCTGCCCCGCTCTTCCAGGCGGCAGGAGATGATGATCTGCTTGGGATGCGTCTTCTTCTGCCAGAGCAGCTCCATGCACAGAGCCGCCGCATCTGCGCTCTCCCGGAGGAAAACCTCCACCGAGGACAGGGGCGGCTGGGAAAGTCGGGAGAGACTGGTGTTGTTGAAGGTGATGACCCCGATGTCCCGGGGTATCTGTATATCGTACTCCCGCAGAGCCTTTACCAGGCCCGGGGCCACCACGTCGCTGGCGGCGAAAATGGCCTGGGGGAGCTGCTTTCCGCTGTCTATATAGGCCTTCATTGCGGCATAGCTGGCGGCGGAGTTCATCTCGCAGTCTATCACCAGCTCCTTGTCATAGAGCTCCCGGTCCATGAGGAAATTCCTGTAGTAATAGAAGCGGGGGTCCATGGACAGCTCCTTGGTGTCCCCGAAGGTGTAGACGCTGCCCAGATAGGCCACCCGCCTGTAGCCGTGGTCCAGAAAGCAGCTGAGGACCTGGCGCACCGCCAGGTGGTAGTTGGGGACTATGCTGCAGTATTTCTCCTCGTCCGGGGAGGAGTCCAGAAAGACGATGTTCTCCGTGTAGCCGTGGAAGTCCGCTATCTCCCCCTGGGTGAAGCGGCCTATGGCCACTATGCCGTCCAGGGGCAGCTCGTCGTTTTTCACAAAATGGCCCTCCCCATTGCGAAAGAGCATCACCGTGGACCAGCGCTTTTCAAAGCAGATCTCGTCCAGGACATTTTTCAGCAGCATGTAATAGATGTCCTCCAGCAGCTGGGGCGTCTCGAACATCTGGGCCACGCCGATGCGCCGCTCCGCCGCATCCCCCCGGTCCCCCTCCTGCTCCGGCTCCTGCCGGGGCTGATAGCGCTGCCGCACCGTCTTGTAGCCCAGTTCCTCCGCCGCCTCCAGCACCCGCTGCCGGGTCTCGCCGGTGACGCTGAGGCTGGGGTCCCGGTTCAGCACCCTGGACACCGTGGCCGAGGACACCCCGGCCCGCTCCGCTATCTCCTTTATGGTTGCCATGCTTCCGCTCCCCCTCTGCACGCAGGTAAAATTTTTTCTTTATACTGATAATTTTACTGCATTTGTCCCGGGGATACAAGTAAAATTTTAATCAAGTTTTCAGGCGGAAAAAGTTTTGCCCGGTCCGGCCCCGAAGGGCCGGACCGGGTGTGTTTCCCTTGCCCGGGAACTGAGCTTTATTTACCGGTTCTTATTACCTTTCAAAGGGCGGCTCCATGTCCGGCAGGCCGGAGGCGCTGTCGCCCTCATACCAGGCGTAGTAGACCGTCCGTCCCTCCTCCAGGCCGGAGAGCAGCTGCACATAGTCCCCGTCGGACACCCCGGTGCTCACCGCCACCGGGTCTGTCAGGCTGCCGCTGTCCTCGTCGCAGCCGGTGTAGACCACCGTCTGGCTGCCCTCCTTGCCCAGGGCCGCCACCGGCACGCACAGCACCTGGCCGGAGCTGCCCAGACTTATGGAGGCGGAGGCGCTCATGCCCGGCAGCATGTCGCCGCTCTTTTCCACGGTCAGCTCCACGGTGAACTTGCTGTTGCCGCCCTCGTTCTCGCCGCTGCCGGATATGGCGGTGACGCTGGCCTCAAACTGCTCCCCTCCCAGGGCGTCCACGCTTATCACCGCCGCCTGGCCCAGGCTGATTTGAGAGATGTCCAGCTCATCCACCTGTATCTCCAGGCTCATGTGCTCCTGAGAAGTGACGGAGGCGATGCTCACTTCCTCCAGGCTGTAGAGCTGGAAGCTCTCCTCCTGGGCGGAGGAAGAACCGCCGCTGCCGCCGGAGCTGCCGCTCATGCTTCCGCTCATTCCGCCCGTTCCGGACATGCCGCCGGACATGCCGCCCTGGTCCGGAGTCTGGCCGCTGTTCTCCGGCAGCTTGCTCACCAGCAGCAGCTGTCCGCTGCCGTCGGTGACCAGGAGCACCTTGTCTCCCGTATTCAGGCCCGTCAGGTCCAGGGCCGAGGCGTCATAGCTTTTCTCCACCGTCAGGTCCGTCTCGCTCACCGTCACCGAGGGCAGAGAGCTCAGGTCACTTATGGTATAGGAATAGGCGGTCTGCATCACCTTGATGCCGCTCTCGCTTATCTCCGTGAGCATTGCGGCGTAGCCGTAATAGCCGGCGGAGGGCTGGCTCTGCTCTTCGCTAACCGTGATGCTCAGGTTGGTCTGGGCCTCGCCGCCCTCGGCGGAGGTGAAGATCACGGTGAAAGTGTAGTTGCCGGCGACGGTGGGGGTGCCGGAGATGAGGCCGGTGGCATCCAGGTTCAGGCCCTCAGGCAGGCCGCCGCCGGAGCTCCAGCTGCCGCTGGGGGCGGCTCCCGTGCCGTCGGAGGCGGAGAGCTGGGCGCTGTAGCTCTGGCCCAGGGTGGCCCCGGGCAGGGAGGTGGTGGTGATGCTTATCTGCCCGGACGTGCCGCCGCCGGGATCTTCTCCGTCCACGTCGTCCACGCCGTCCACGCCGCCCAGAAGCTGGACGCCGTCCACAGTATTTTGGATGTTATCCTCGGTAGTTTGGATGTCGCCGGCGATGGTTGGGTCGCCGCCGTCCACGGCGCTGAGGAGGACTATGCCGCCGGAGCTGCCGGAGGCGGAGCTGCGGTTCACCAGGCCGCTTGCCACCAGGCCGCCGCTGCTGCCGGTGCCGGTGGAGGCCAGGAGCATATAGCTGCCGGTCTTATCCACCCCGGTGATTATGCCGCTGCAGGGGGCGGTGACGGTCCGGCTCTCATACATCAAAAACAGCTCCTGCATCAGTTCTTCATAGTCCCGGTGCTCATCCACCAGCAGCTGATACTCCGCACTGTGGCCGGTGTTCTCCAGACCAAAGAGGCTCTGGCCCTCATACACCTGCTGCCCGGCCTGGATATATACATAGGACACATCCCCGGTATAGGCGGTGACCTTCCAGGGGCTGTTTATATACAGCTCCCCGCTGCCCAGGCTCTCCCCCTCCTCAGTGGACAGGGAGACCTCCGTCCCCGGCTCATAGTCCTCGTCCTCCACCGTGACGGTGAGTTTACCCTCCACGTTGGATTTCACGCTGCCCTCAGTCTGGCTGCCGTCGGGGAAGCTCACCAGGACCTTCTCCCCGGACCTCAGAGAGCTGTCCGTCTCCGTCTGGACGGCCATAAGGCCGTCCAGACTCAGCACCGCCAGAGCGCCGTGCTCCAGCATGACCCGGGACACCGAGTCCCCCTTCTGGGCATAGACCTGCTTCACCAGGCCCGCAGTGCCGGAGGAGACGGTCTGGGTGTCCGCCTCATCGCTGAGCTGGCTTATCTCCTCCGACAGATAGTCCAGACTCTCCTGCACCGAGGCTATTGCGCTCATGACGCTGACGGTATCCACCCGGGCTATTGCCTGGCCTTCCTCCACGCTGTCCCCGTTTTCCACCAGGTACTCTTCTATCTTCACGCCCTGGGGCACGGTAACGCTGAGGGCCGCCTCACCGGACAGCTGGCCGCCTCCCAGCACCCGGGTCTCCAGCTCCCGGAGCTGGGCCTGGTCGGAGACTATGCTGGCTTGGGGTTCGTCCTCGGAGCTGCGGCTGGCCGCCATGGGCATTATGGCCAGCAGCAGCACCAGGGCTCCGGCGCAGCCCCAGGCAATATACTTTTTCCGGGCCGCCGCAGGGAGCTTCGCCTTCTCCGGCTGAGAGGCGGCCCTACCGGCCCGGCGGTCCCCGGGGAGCTTTTTCAAGGCTTCAAGCCTCTTCTTCACTTCTTCAAAAAATCCTTCCATGGTCTCAACCTCCATAGTGCAGGGCGTCGATGGGCTTCATCCTGGCCGCCTTGTTGGCGGGGTACAGGCCGAAGACCAAGCCGATTATAAAGCAGAAGACCACCGCTATCAGCACCACCGGCAGGTTCAGGCTGAAGGCCATGTCCAGGCTGGCCACCACGGTGTTCACTATCTGCAGTATGGCCCAGCTGAGAAAGATGCCCAGGCAGCAGCCCATCATGCACAGCACCACCGCCTCCATGAGAAACTGGCTGAGTATGGCCCGGCGGTTTGCGCCTATGGCCTTGCGTATGCCTATCTCCCGGGTGCGCTCGGTGACGGTGACCAGCATGATGTTCATTATGCCTATGCCCCCCACCACCAGGGATATGCCCGCTATGCCTCCCAGCATCACCGTGAGCATGGAGGTGACGGAGCTCATTGTCTCCTCCAGGGCGTCCTGGGAGCTTATCTCAAAGGCCTCGTCGTCCTGGTCAAAGCGCTCCATCAGCAGCCGGGTCATGGTCTCCTCCGCCTCTTCCACGGTGTGGCCCTCCCCGGCACTCACATAGAAGCTCTCTATCTCCGCCGAAGCGGTGGTGGACAGGCGCACCAGAGAGGAATAGGGCAGATAGGCCACCATGCTGCCGGAGGAAAAGACGCTGGTGAGATTGTTGTCGTCGTCCGCCAGCACTCCCACCACGGTGTACTTGGTGCCGTTGAGGCTCACGGCCTGGCCCACACAGTCGGTATAACCGATGAGCTCCTCCGCCGCCGTCTCGTTAATCACGCAGACATAGCTGTGGTTCTCCTGGTCGGCGTCCTTCAGCCAGCGGCCCATGAACAGTTGCAGGCCCTGGATGTCATAGTACTCGGCGGTGGTGCCGTAGAGGGTGACGCTGCCGCTGCCCTCGCTGCCGGAGCCCTGGGCCGTGTCGGAGATATAGGGGGCGATGAGGCCCAGAGTCTCCTCCTCTTCCAGCCAGGTCTCCAGAGTCTCGGTGTCTACGGGCTTGCCCTTGTCCTCCTCTATGCTCACGGCGAGCAGGTTGCTGCCCAGGCCGGAGATGGTGTCGGTGACGGAGCTGGTGGCTCCGCTCACCAGGCTCACCAGCACCACCAGGGCCATGACGCCGATGATGATGCCCAGCATGGTGAGTATGGCCCGCAGCTTGTTGGAGCCTATGGAGCGCAGGGCCATTTTCAATGACAACGTCATAACTTCACCTCCGAAATGCGCCCGTCCAGGATGTGTATGGAGCGGGCCGCCTGCTTTGCCACCTTGGGGTCGTGGGTTATCAGGACGATGGTGTTGCCCTGGGCGTGGAGCTCATGGAAGATGTCTATTATCTCCTGGCCGGTGCGTGAGTCCAGAGCCCCTGTGGGCTCGTCGGCCAATATGAGCTTTGGCCGGGTGGCTATGGCTCTGGCTATGGCCACCCTCTGCTGCTGCCCGCCGGACAGCTCCGTGGGCAGGTGCTTTGCCCGCTTTGTAAGGCCCACCCGCTCCAGAGCCTCTCTGACCCGCTCGGCCCGCTCCGGCCGGGGCAGGCCCTGGTAGATGAGGGGCAGCTCCACGTTCTCCTCCGCCGTGAGCTTGGGGATGAGGTTGAAGCTCTGGAACACAAAGCCTATCTTTTCGTTGCGTATCTTCGCCAGCTGGTTCTCCGAATAGGACTCTATGGGCAGGCCGTCCAGATGATAGCTGCCGGCGTCCGCCACGTCCAGGCAGCCGATGATGTTCATAAGGGTGGACTTGCCGCTGCCGGAGGGGCCTATGATGCTGACGAATTCCTTGGGGTAGATGTGCAGCGTGGCGTGGTCCAGAGCCCGGACCTTTTCGTCACCCACAATGTACACCTTGCACAGGTCTTTGATATCTATCACTGTGCTCGCCCCCTCAGTTTCCGCCGGGCATTCCGCCGCCCATACCGCCGGAGGGCATATCCCCGCTCCGGGCGGTTTCCGAATTCTGACGGCCGCCGGAGGGCATTTCACCGCCGGAGGGCATCTCGCCGCCGCCGAAGTCGCCGCGCTGACTGCCGCCCATGCCGCCGAAGCCCATGGCGCTGAAGAAATTCTGGCTCTCGGTATAATATACCGTGTCGCCCTCAGAGAGTCCGGATTTTATCTCCACATAGCTGCTGTTGCTCAGGCCCGGCACCACGTCCACCCGGCCGCCGTACTCGCCGCTGTCCTCGTCATAGCTGGTATACACATAGTAGCCGCTGCTGGTCTGGTGCATGGCCTCCACCGGGATGAGCAGGGCGTCGTCCACGCCCTCTATCCTTATATCCACCCCGGCAGTCATGCCCGGGAGCATGCCCTCCACCTTGTCAAGAGTTATCACCGCAGTATAGCTGCCGTCGGCGGCGGTCTTGTCTATCTCCGTCACCGTGCCGCTGAGCACATCGTCACCCAGGGAGCTGACGGTGACCTCCGCAGTCTGGCCCAGGGCCAGGGAGAGGATGTCGTCCTCGTCCACGCTGATGGTCACCGACACGCTCACATCCGGAGCCAGGGTCAACACCTCATCGGTCTCCCCGTTCTCCAAAGCCTCCAGCTCCGTCACCGAATACACCGTGCCGGAGATGGGGGCAGTGAGGCCGCCGTACTGCTGTATCTTCAAAAGCTCCAGCAGCTCCTCCTCGGCCTCGCTGCGGCTCTGGAGCAGGGCGTCATAGCCGGCGCTGGTGCTGGTGTCCGTCAGCACAAAGACGGTGCTGGAGGCGCTCACCGCCTGGTTCTCCGTCACATATACTCCGCTCACCGTCCCGGCATAGCCGGTGACCTTAAGGGGACTGTGGACATAGAGGCTGCCGCTGCCCAGCTCCCTGCCGTCGGAATCTGTGACGCTCACCGCCTCATCCACCGCCGGGCCGTCGTCGCTTATAAGCACCGTGGCAGTGCTGCCCACAACGGAGCCCACCAGCCCCTCTTCCTGGCTTCCGTCGGAGAGGGTGACGGTGACCGCGTCCCCTTCCTCCAGGCTGTCGCTCTCTATATCCACGGCCATGTAGCCGTCCAGGGAGATGAGGGCCAGGGCGCCTTTATCCACCATCACTTCCGCCACACCGGAGCCCACCTGGGCGTAAATGGCCTTCACCCGGCCCGCCACCCCGGCGGATATGTAGCTGCTGACGGTGTCCCCCTCGGCCTGGGATATCTCATCGTCCAGGGCGTCCAGCTCCGACTGCAGGGTGGACATGGCGCTTCTCACGCTGGACATGTCCGCCGTGGCCAGCAGCTCGCCCTCCTGGTAGCTGTCGCCGAATTGGGCCAGTATCTCCGTCAGCTCCACGCCCTCCGGCAGCGTCACCGTCTCGGTGTCCACATTCTCCAGCATGCCGGAGCCGGATACCACGGTGCTGATGGTGCCCCGCTCCACCGTGGCGCTGAGCACCTCCCCATCGTCCCTGGCAAAATTCACTCTCACCTGGCGGCGGAGGATGAGCACGGCGGCGACCAGCGTCACCGTCAGCGCCCCCACCACTATGGCTATAGTGCGTATGCGTTTTTTCCTGCGCTGCTTTTTGCTGCGCCGGAGGGAGTCGAAGAGCTCCTCATCCCGCTGCTGTATCTCCTTGTCCGCCGCCTGCAGGGCGCCGTCCTTGTTTTCCTTGTCCATATGCCGCTCCTTTCCGCTTAAGGGCTTTAAGGCAGGGCATCCCCCGCCATTCTGTTTTTCAATTATAGCGGGCAAAGCTTAAGCCATCCTTAATTTTCCTGAGAAATTTCCCCGGTTTTTCCCCGTAATTTTTAACTTTTTGTTTCCTTTCTCCCCCTTTGCCCCCGGAGCGAGCCGGAGGGCCCCTCCGCCCCCCGGCGGGCCCGGAAAAAAATTTTGCCGCCCCCGCCTTTTTCTGTTTGATATTTCCCGGCGCATATGCTACTATGTTTGAAGATTTTTTACCCGGCGGAGGTCTGTATGGCAAAGCTGATAAGCGACAATCTTTCCGTAGGCGAAAACGGGCACCTCTATTTCCGGGGCCATGACAGCCTGGCCCTGGCGGAGAAATACTCCACCCCCCTGTATCTCATGGACGAGGTACGCATAAGGGAGAACATGGCCATGTATGTGCAGGCTTTCCGGGAGAGCTTCGGCCCCGGCTCCCTGCCCATATACGCCGGCAAGGCCAACTCCTTCAAGCGCATCTATCAGATAGCCAAAGAGGAGGGCATGGGCATAGACGCCGTGTCCGCCGGGGAGCTGTACACCGCCATGAAGGCGGGCTTCCCCCTGGAGAGGGCCTTCTTCCAGGGCAACAACAAGACTGATTGGGACATAGGCTTCGCCATGGACCTGGGGGTGGGCTACTTCGTGGTGGACAACCGGGAGGAGCTGGACGCCATTGCAAGGATAGCCGCAGAAAAGGGCATCCGCCAGAAGCTGCTTTTGCGCCTCACCCCGGGCATAGACCCCCACACCTATGACGCGGTGGCCACCGGCAAGGTGGACAGCAAGTTCGGCACCGCCATCGAGACCGGCCAGGCCCGTCAGATGCTGGAGCACACCCTGAGCCTGCCCTCCATCGACCTGAGGGGCTTTCACTGCCACGTGGGCTCCCAGGTCTTCGGGGAGGACGTCTTCGAGCGCAGCGCCGACATCATGCTGGAATTCATAGCCCGCTGCAAACGGGACTACGGAGTGCATCCGGAGCTGCTGGATCTGGGAGGCGGCTATGGGGTGCGCTATGTGGCCGAGGACGGCCACGTGGACATCCCCGCCGCCATAGCCCGGGTGGCGGAGCACATTAAAGCCGCCTGCGCCCGGCTGGGCCTGGATATGCCCGGGATTATAATGGAGCCGGGGCGCAGCATAGTGGCCGACGCCGGGCTCACCCTCTACACCGTGGGCACGGTGAAAAAGATACCCGGCTACAAAAACTACGTCTCCGTGGACGGGGGCATGAGCGACAACCCCCGCTACGCCCTCTACCGCTCCAAGTACACCGTCCTGCTGGCCTCCCGGCCGGAGGCGGAGGCCGATCTCTTCTGCGACGTGGTGGGCCGCTGCTGCGAAAGCGACGACGTGATCCAGCCCGACGTGCTGCTGCCGGAGCCGGAGCGGGGAGAGATCCTGGCGGTGTGCACCACCGGGGCTTACAACTACTCCATGGCCTCCAACTATAACCGCCTGGCCCGCCCGGCCATGGTGATGCTCACCGAGGATTCCGACTACCTGGCGGTGCGCCGGGAGACTCTGGATGACCTGGTGAGAAACGACATATAATATAATTCAAGCGCCGCCGGTTTCCCGGCGGCGCTTGAGACTGTCAAAAAAGCCTCGCAGAGTTTTTTCGCCGCAGCGAAAAAATAATTTTAATCGTTTTCTGCGGCGGCATGTACGTCGCAGAAAACACTTCTCACGGAGCTGAGTGTCGAATTGTACGCCGTAGGCGTACAACCGAGGCATGAAGCGAAGTGCAAGCCTTTTTGTCAAAGAAGGCATAGCCTTCTTTGACAAGCTGAAGCGGCGCCGGGTTCCCGGCGGCGCTTGGCCCGTAATTATTTCATTGTCTCCCTCAGGGGTTCCAGGGGCAGGAGAAGGGATTGTCCGGATTGCTCTCGTCTATATCCTGGAAAAACTCCGACAGCTGCCGCCAGCCCTTTTCCGTCTCCGGGCTGAACTGCACGTCCGTGGGGAAGCAGGCTATATATATCTTGTCCTTGCTCTCCCCGGCCACGGTATAGTGGGGCAGCATCTTATAGCTGTCGTCGTCCTTGTCGTAGGCCATGATGCTCACCACATTGCCGCCGCAGCCCGCATCCCGGGAGGGATAGTGGACTATCTGGACGGAGGTCTTGCCATACACCTCATAGTCCCAGTCGCAGGGGAAGTCCGGCATGTTCAGGGTGAAATAGTCCGAATACAGATACTCGGTCTTGTCGTAGCCCACGCCGATGTTCCGGGCGATGTCATAGCTCCCGGAGGCGGAGGCCGTGGAGCCGGAGCTCAGGGCCTGGGCTATCTTCAGCCTATCCGAGTTGTCCTCCCCCAGCTCCGCCCAGAAGAGGCTGTCGGAGAGCTTGTAATAGCCGAAGCCGTCCAGCATGAAGCCCTCGTCATAGTCCGGCAGGTCAAAGTCCGTGGGCAGCTGCTCCTCCTCCCCGCTGTCCAGGTCAATGCAGCACAGCTTGAACTTCTCGCTGGTGTAATACAGCTTATCCTCATGGACCCACACCGGGTTGTAGGGGGATATGTTCTCCTCCAGCTCCAGCTCTTCCAGCTCCTCCTGCTCCAGGTCGTAGACATAGATATAGTCATCCGCCTCCCCGGTGGTGATATAGGCCTTGTTGCCGAAGATGCCTATGTCCCCCTGGCTGTCCAGCTTGCACAGGGTCTTCCGCTCCGTGCCGTCCAGGGAGACCAGCAGCAGCTCCCCCTCCTTGTTCAGGCAATAGATGCCCTTGGAGCTCAGCTGCATGGCGGTGATGTTCTCCTCCAGCTTCTCCCGCTCCCCGGGAGAGGTGGGGATGCGGCGCAGGGAATAGCCGAAGACATAGTAGATGTAGTCTTCATATATCTGGAAGCCCTCTATGCTCAGGCGGTCGCTGCCCAGGACCACGCCGTAGCCCTGCTCCTCCTCCGCCTGTTCCAGGGGCAGGCTTATGATCCCTATGTCCGTGGCCAGGTACAGGGCGTTGCCGTAAACGGCTACGGAAAATATCTCCTCCCCCAGGGAGCCCTCGCTGACAAAATCGTAGGGCACGCCGTCATCCCCGATGAGGGCGCTGCACAGCTGGTCCTCGTAGCCCCAGAAGATGACGCCGTTTTTCTGGTACAGGGAGCTGCCCTGCACCACGTCCTGAGTGTAGTCCTCCGTCTGGACCTGGCTCTTCTTCTGGACCTGGTTGTTTTTTGCGGCAGAGGAGACGGCCGCCGCCTCTTCGCCGGCACAGCCGGTGAGCACAAAAAGCACCAGGGCCAGCAGCAGCGCCAGGCCCGTCCGGAAATATCCTCTTCTCTTCATTGTTACTACCTCCCCTTTGGTTCCTCTCGCCGATACATGCTGCAAGATATATGCTACAATTATATTGTATCTGTGGCTGTTTGTAAAGAAAGGCCTGGCCTTTGGCCAAGCCTTTCTTTATATAATATCCGCTTTTTAGGCCTTCTCCATGCCGCAGTCGCAGGCCTCCTGAATGAGGCAGCGGTCGGAAGTGACGGCGGAGTAGAAGCCGTAGCCCCCGGAGAAGTTATAGCAGTCGAAGCCGCAGCCCGTGAGTATGCGGCAGGCCACATAGCTCCTAAGGCCGCTCTGGCACATGACGTACACGGGCTTGCCCTGGGGCAGCTCTTCTATGCGCTCCCTCAGCTCGTCCACGGGGATGTTCACAAAGTCCGGGGCGTGGCCTCTGGAATACTCCGCCACGGTGCGGGTATCCAGCAGAGTCACGCTGCCGTCCCTGGGCAGCTTCTCCACATCTTCCACATGGAACTGCTTCATCAGGCCCTTGGCCAGGTTCTCCGCCATAAAGCCCGCCATATTCACCGGGTCCTTGGCGGAGGAGTAGGGGGGAGCGTAGGCCAGGTCCAGGGTGGCCAGCTCCGGGGCCTTCATGCCGCAGTGGATGGCGGTGGCCAGCACGTCTATGCGCTTATCCACGCCCTCATAGCCCACTATCTGGGCCCCCAGCAGCCGGAACGTGCCCTTTTCAAAGACTATCTTCATGGTCATCACCCTGCCGCCGGGGTAGTAGCCGGCGTGGCTCATGGGGGAGAGCACCAGCTTGTCCACATCAAAGCCCGCCTTTTTGGCGTTGGTCTCGTTGAGGCCGGTGGAGGCGGCGGTCATGTCAAAGAGCTTCAGCACGGAGCTGCCCTGGGAGCCGGGGTAGCGGCTGTCCAGGCCGCAGATATTGTCGGCGGCTATGCGGCCCTGCTTGTTTGCCGGGCCCGCCAGGGAGATGACCGCCTCCTGGCCGGAGACATAGTGCTTCACCTGCACCGCGTCCCCCACGGCATAGATGTCCGGGTCGGAGCTCTCCATTTTATCGTTTACCACGATGCTGCCCTTGAGGCCCAGCTCCAGCCCGGCCTCGGCGGCCAGGCGGCTGTCGGGGCTGACGCCGATGGCCAGCACCACCATGTCGGCATGGAGGGGGGCGGCGTCCTTCAGCAGCACGTCCACGCCTACGTCCTTCTCTTCAAAGCCCTCCACTGTAAAGCCCAGGGCCAGCTTCACCCCGTGGCGGCGCATCTGGTTGTGGATATAGGCGGCCATGTCGGAATCAAAGGGGTTCATCAGCTGCTTTGGCCGCTGGACTATGGTCACCTCCAGGCCCAGCTCCCGCAGGTTCTCCGCCAGCTCCAGGCTGATGAAGCCGCCCCCCGCCAGCACGGCGGACCCGGGCTTCTTCTCCACCACGTAGTTTTTTATCTTCAGGCAGTCCTCCACGGTGCGCAGGGTGAAGAGCTTGTCTATCCCCGCCCCCGGGAGCTTGGGCTGGGTGGGCTTTGCCCCGGGGGAGAGGATGAGCTTGTCATAGCTCTCTTCAAACTCCGCCCCCGTCTCCAGGTTTTTCACGGAGACTGTCTTCTTCTCCCGGTGGATGGCGGTGACCTCGTGATGCACCCTCATGTTCACCCTGAAGCGGGAGTAAAAGCTCTCGGGAGTCTGCAAGGTCAGCTCCTCCGCGTCCTCTATGACGCCCCCTATATAGTAAGGCAGGCCGCAGTTTGCATAGGAGATATAGCCCGAACGCTCAAAGACCACTATCTCCGCCTGTTCGTCCAGACGGCGGAGCCGGGCCGCCGCAGAGGCCCCTCCCGCCACGCCGCCAACTATGACAACTTTCATTTGATATTCCACCTTCCCCTTATATCTTATGCCCCGGGCTTTCCCCTTTTGCAGGCTTTGCCCTCAGTATAGGACAAAGGCCCCGGGCCTTCCGTGACCAGGTCACTTTTTCAGGCTGCCCAGATAGCCCTCCAGCAGCAGGCTGGCCGCCACCGCGTCCACGGTTTTCCGGTGCTTCTTCTCCTTTTTGCCGTTGGCGTGGAGGATGGCGTGGGCCTCGATGCTGCTGCGCCGCTCGTCCCAGAGAGTCACCGGCAGGCCGCTCTCCGCCTCCAGCAAGGCCTTGAAGTCCCGGCATTTCTCCGCCCTGGGTCCCTCGCTGCCGTCCATGTTCCTGGGCAGGCCCAGCACCAGGGCGCCCACCTCCCGCTCTCTCGCCGCCCGGGCTATTGTCCCGGCCAGGCGCCGGGGGTCTCGCTCCTCCACGGTCCAGGCCTCCCCGCACATGAAGCCCAGCAGGTCGCTCACCGCAAGGCCGGTGCGCACGTCCCCGTAATCTATGGCCATTATTCTCATGGTCCCACCTCAGTGCAGATCGAAGCAGGCCCGGATGGGGCCCACGGAATACAGGGAGCCCACGGCGCAGACCATGCCGGTGTTCCCTCTGGCGGCGTCAATGGCTGCGCTTACGCCCTCCTTTATATCGGAGCAGACCGTAATCTTTTTCCTGTATTTCTTCAAAAGCTTTGCCAGCTCATCGGCAGGCAGGGCCCTCTCGCTCTCAGGAGCAATGCACACATATTCGTCCGCCGCCCGGTCCAGGATATCCAGAGTGCCCTGGCAGTCCTTGTCCGAGAGCATGCCCACCAGCAGCACATGGCGCAGGCCGGGGAAATAGTTCTCCAGGTTGGCCGCCACGGTCTCGGCGCACTGGGGATTGTGACCCCCGTCTACCACAAAGATTGGTTCGTCATGGATTATCTCAAAGCGGCCGGGCCAGCTGACGGCATAGATTCCGTGCTCCACATCATTTTGCTCCAGCTTCCAGCCCAGCTCCCTCAGCCGCTCCACGGTCTCCAGGGCCACGGCGGCGTTTTTCAGCTGGTGCTCCCCCAGCAGGGGCAGGGCATAGCTCTCCCCCTTATAGGAAAAGCTCTGGCCGTAGATGCTGTCAAACTCCTTTTCTATCTTTGAAAAGTCGGCAACGCTCAGCTCCGAGCCCAGCTCATTGCAGCGCCGCCTTATCACTTCCGTGACCCCCTCGCCCTGCCGGTACAGCACGCAGGGGCGGCCGGCCTTTATTATCCCCGCCTTCTCGGCGGCTATCTGCTCCAGGGTATCCCCCAGCACCTCCGTGTGGTCCAGGCCGATGTTCATTATCACCGAGACCTCCGGGGAGTCTATCACGTTGGTGGCGTCCAGCCTGCCCCCCAGGCCCGTCTCCAGCACGGCGATGTCGCAGCGCTGCTCTTTGAACCACAGCAGAGCCGCCGCCGTCATCAGCTCAAACTCCGTGGGGTGCTGCTCCATGGCCTCCGCCGCCGGCTTTATCCGGGAGACTATGTCCGCCAGGGCCTCGTCCTCTATCTGCCTGCCGTTTATCTGCATACGCTCGTTGAAGCGGAAGAGATAGGGGGAGGTGAAAAGCCCGGTCTTATAGCCGCAGCACTTCATCACCGAGGCGAGAAGGGCGGCGCAGCTGCCCTTGCCGTTGGTGCCGGCAACATGTATATATCTCTGGCCATCCTGGGGCCAGCCCAGCCTCTCCAGCAGCTCCCTCACCCGCTCCAGGCCCGGCTTCGAGCCCAGCCAGGACACGCCGTTTATGTATTCCAGAGCCTCTTTGTAGTCCATGTCCCTCTCCTGTTCTCATCTGTAGTTTGGTAACACTGTGAATATAGCACCAAAAGCCTTGAACAGCAAGGGAAATTCCGGGAAAAAAGTTCAAAAAAATGTTGACCTGGCCTGAAGCTTATGGTATAGTATGTGTTACCTGTCGGACGAGAGGTCTTTTTTCGTGCGCTCTTTGGCGGAGAGAAAGGGCTCCCGGCGTCCATTACAGGGAGGCAATGCCCGGTGCAATGCCGGGTAAATAAAATAGGAGGTGCCGAAAGAATGGCTGCAGGCGCAAGAGTTAAAATCACACTCAGATGCGAAGAATGCAAGCAGAGGAACTACAACACGGTCAAGAACAAGAAGAACACTTCCGACCGTTTGGAGCGCAGCAAATATTGCCCCTTCTGCAGAAAGCACACCAAGCACGTGGAAACCAAGTAAGTTCTGAAAGGATGCGTTAAAATGGCTGAAGAAAAGAAACGCGGCAGCGCACCCAGCAAAGCCGTCACCGCCGTCAAGAAGGACGACAACAAGCCCGGCTTCTTTCAGAGGATAGCCCGTTGGTTCCGCGAGATGAAGAGCGAACTGAAAAAGGTCATCTGGCCCACACCCAAGGCCCTGTGCAAGAACGTGCTCATCTCCCTGGGCGTAATGTTCGTTTCCGCTATCGTACTTTGGGGCTTTGACGAGCTGGCCACCATGCTGGTCAACGGCCTGCTCACTCTGGCAGGTTGAGCGCCATGGCTGAAGAAGCGAAATGGTATGTGGTTCATACCTATTCCGGGTATGAAAACGCAGTGGCCGCTGCTGTGATGAAAGCGGCAGAAAACAGAAAGATGACGGACCTCATCAAGGAAGTCAACATCCCCATGGAGACCGTCACCGAATACACCGACGCCGGCGAAAAGACCGTCGAGCGCAAGGTGTTCCCCGGCTACGTGCTGGTGAAGATGATACTCACCGACGACAGCTGGCACCTTATCCACAATGTGCGGGGCGCCACCGGCTTCGTGGGCTCCGACGGCAAGGCCGTCCCCCTTACGGAGCAGGAGATCTATGACCTGGGCGTGGAGCGCAGGGAAATAGTTGTGGGCTACGGCCTGGGCGACGAGGTCAAAGTCAACGACGGGCCTCTGGCAGGCTTCCTGGGCGTGGTGGACGAGCTGGAGCCGGACAAGAACCGGGTCCGGGTGGTGGTGTCCATGTTCGGCAGAGAGACCCCCGTGGATCTGGAGCTGGACCAGGTGGAAGTCATCAAACATTAAAATTAAGAAAGAGGTGCTTTAAATGGCACAGAAAGTTGTTGGATACGTTAGATTCCAGGTTCCCGCCGGCAAGGCAACTCCGGCGCCCCCCGTCGGCCCCGCTCTGGGCCAGTACGGTATAAATATCGGTCAGTTCACCAAGGACTTCAACGAGCGCACCAAGGGCGACATGGGCATGATGATCCCCGTCGTCATCACCGTGTACTCCGACCGCAGCTTTACTTTCATCACCAAGACTCCTCCTGCCGCCCTTCTCATCAAGAAGGCCTGCGGCATAGAGACCGCCTCCGGCGTGCCCCAGAGGGATAAGGTGGCCACCATCAGCAAGGAAGATCTGCGCAAGATCGCCGAGCAGAAGATGCCCGACCTCAACTGCACCGACATCGAGTCTGCCATGAGCATGATCGCCGGTACCTGCCGCTCCATGGGCGTAGTCGTCGGAGACTGAGCCTAAACGTGGGAGGATTTATCCATCCGACTCAACCACATTATTAGGAGGAAATCAAATTGTTTAGAGGTAAAAATTACAAAGAGAGCGCAAAGCTCATAGATAAACAGGCCCTCTATGACCCCATGGAGGCCATGAAGCTGGTCATCAGCGCCAGCAAGGCCAAGTTCGACGAGACCGTGGAGCTCCACGTGAAGCTGGGCGTTGACGGCCGTCACGCCGACCAGCAGGTCCGCGGCGCCATCGTGCTGCCCAACGGCACCGGCAAGACCGTCCGCGTCCTGGTCTTCTGCAAGGACGAGCGCAAGGAGGAGTGCCTGGAGGCAGGCGCCGACTACGCCGGCGGTATGGACCTGGTGGAGAAGATCCAGAAGGAGAACTGGTTCGAGTTCGACACCGTTATCGCCAGCCCCGACATGATGGGCACCGTGGGCCGTCTCGGTAAAGTCCTGGGCCCCAAGGGCCTGATGCCCTCCCCCAAGGCCGGCACCGTCACCCCCAACCTGAAGCAGGCCATCACCGAGGCCAAGGCCGGTAAGGTGGAGTACCGTCTGGACAAGACCAACATCATCCACGGCCCCATCGGCAAGGTCTCCTTCGGCCCCGAGAAGCTGGCTGAGAACTTCAACGCCCTCATGGGCGCCATCGTGAAGGCCAAGCCCGCCGCCGCCAAGGGCACCTATGTGAAGAGCTGCGTCGTCGCCTCCACCATGGGCCCCGGCATCAAGGTCAACGCCGCCAAACTGGTGTAAGACCGACAAAAAATTCTCGTATCCCCCGGAAAATTTCTTGACAGAACCTTTCCGGAATGATACAATATCACAGCGTTCCAAAGACAGCAGGTGCCCCATAAATCCTGCCGAGGATGCAGTCAAACAGCCCTTTCCCTGTGGGAAGGTCTGTCCCTACGATTGCTGCACGTCCCCGTGTCTTTTGGCGCGGGGACGTTTTCTTTGGTTCCCATTTTGATTGTGGAGGTGAAACAACTGTATGCCTAACGCAAAAATCCTCAGTGAAAAACAGGCCATCGTCGCTTCCCTGACCGAGAAGTTCCAGAATGCCGCCGCCGGCGTCATCGTGGACTACAAGGGCATCACCGTGGCAGAGGACACCGAGCTGCGTGCCAAGATGCGGGAGAACGGCGTGGAGTACTTCGTCATGAAGAACACCCTGTCCCGCTTCGCCGCCAAGAATGCCGGCCTGGACGAGCTGTGCGATGTCCTGGAGGGGACCACTTCCATCGCCATCTGCGAGGGAGATCCCGTGGCCGCTGCCAAGGTGGTGGCTGAGTTCTCCAAGAAGCTGGCTGACCAGAACAAGTTCTTCATCAAGGCTGGCTTCGTGGACGGCAAGGTCATCTCCGTGGAGGAGGTTAAGGCCCTGGCCGACCTGCCCAGCAGAGAGGTCCTGGTGGCCACCGTTCTGGGCACCCTCATTGCCCCCATCCGTGGTCTGGCCACTGTGCTGGACGCCAACATCTCTGGCCTGGCCCGCGTGATGCAGGCCATCGCCGACCAGAAGGGCGAGTAAGCCCATCCCCTGTTTCCAACAGAGACACCCCTGGTAAACCAATTATTTTTACTATACTATTTGGAGGTATCCTACTATGGCAAGCGAAAAGATCACCGCTCTGATTGAAGAAGTTAAGGCTCTGACCGTCCTGGAGCTGTCCGAGCTGGTTCACGCCCTGGAAGACGAGTTCGGCGTTTCCGCCGCTGCTCCCGTTGCTGTTGCCGCCGCTGCTGCTCCCGCTGCTGAGGCCGCCGCTGAGAAGACCGAGTTCGACGTGGTTCTGGCCAGCTTCGGCGACGAGAAGATCAAGGTCATCAAGGCCGTCCGTGAGATCACCGGCCTGGGCCTGGCTGACGCCAAGGCTGTCGTTGAGGCCGCTCCCAAGGCCATCAAGGAAGGCGTGTCCAAGGACGAGGCCGAGGAGCTGAAGAAGAAGCTGGAAG
>DBFSDV010000034.1:0-21464 GCA_048417135.1 Candidatus Limivicinus sp.
GACGGAGGGAGAGAGGAAGAAAAGCCGGAAAAAGCAGATGTCGTCTGATTCAATACTAATTTAGTCCACAGGATTTGTCAAGCTTTAATCTTAAAAAAGTGCGAAAAATCTTTGAATTGTGAGAACGGAGGAGGGCTTATGGTCCAGATAAGAGACGACCCCATTATCGGCGCCCTGGAGCGCAGCGGTTACCCGCCCTGGTTTTCCCAGGGCGGAGGAGCTGATGAGGAAGGAGGAGACGGGAATGGCAAGCTATAAAAAGCTCTGCTGGACAATGGCGGACGTGAAGTGCCCCTTTTACAAAAAGGACAGCCGCCAGGATAGGAGCATAAGCTGCGAGGGCTTCGACAGGGGCAGCACTGTGGAGACCAGGTTCAAAAACCTGGAGCTGAGGGAAAAGCACATGGGCAGCTACTGCGTGGGACATTTTCAGCTCTGCCCCATATACAAAAGCACCTACGAGGCCAAATACAGAGAGGACGGGGCCGAGGCATGAACAGGGAGACGGGCAGAGACTGGGAGAGGATACGCCGGGACTATGCCTCCTCTGCCATGAGCCTGAAGGCGCTGGCGGAAAGGGAGGGCATAAGTCTCAGCACCATGCAGAAGCGCTCCCGGCGGGAGGGCTGGCAGCAGCTGAGAAAGCAGAGGCAGCTGGAGCTGGGCTCGGCAAGGCTGGAGCAGGTGGCGGACAAGCTGCTGGGCAGCATATCCCGGGCCCTGGACCAGGGGGAGAAGCTGGAGCCCAAGGACTACAAGGCCCTCAGCTCCGCGGTGAAGGAGCTGGGGGAGATAAAGGAGCAGCTGTGCCAGGCGGGTATCAAAGGGGGCAGGGAGCCTCTGGAGGTGCGCCTCGCCCCGGAGCTGGAGGAGCTGAGCGGATGAGGAAGTGGTCCATATGCCGGAGCTGCTGATACCACTGCCCAGCGAAAAGCAGCGGCTTTTCATGGCCGACAGGCACAAATACGTGGGCTACGGCGGGGCCAGAGGGGGAGGCAAGAGCTGGGCCGTGCGGATAAAGGCGGTGCTGCTGTGTCTGAAATACCCGGGGATAAAGGTGATGATAATACGCAAGACCTTCCGGGAGCTGAGGGAAAACCACATCGTCCCCCTGTGCCGGCTGCTGTGCTGCCTGGGGGATAAGGAGGAGAGGATAGCCCAATACTCCGACAGCCGCAAGGAGATAGAGTTCCCCAACGGCAGCAGGATACTCTTCCGCTACTGCGACAGCGACCGGGACAGCCTGCGCTTCCAGGGCATGGAGGTGGACGTGCTCTTTGTGGACGA
Organism: Candidatus Limivicinus sp.; assembly: GCA_048417135.1. Taxonomy (GTDB): domain Bacteria; phylum Bacillota; class Clostridia; order Oscillospirales; family Oscillospiraceae; genus Limivicinus. The sequence continues at coordinate 1,288 of DBFSDV010000034.1, forward strand.
GGCCACCCAGCAGAGCGAGGAAAAAATGGACGCCCTGAGGGCCTGCGTCCGGGGAGTCAACGACTTCCCCAAGCGCATCTACTACACCTGCAACCCCGGCGGCGAGGGCCACGGCTGGGTGAAGAGGCTATTTATAGACAGAAGGTACAAGGACAACGAGAGGGCGGAGGAGCACAGCTTCATCCAGGCCCTGGTCACCGACAACAAGGCTCTGATGGAGGCGGACCCGGAGTATATACGGCAGCTGGAGGCCCTGCCCCCCAAGCTGAGGGAGGCCTGGCTCCAAGGCAACTGGGACATCTTCGAGGGGCAGTTCTTCGAGGATTTCCGCACCGAGCCGGATATGAAGGCGGCAAAGGCGGCCGGCTGCAGCCTCACGGCGGAGGAGCTGCGGCAGCAGCAGCGCTGGGTGCACGTGATAGAGCCCTTCGACATCTCCGCCGGCAGCCGGAGAGGCTGGAAGCTGATGCGCTCCTACGACTTCGGCTACGGCAAGCCCTTCTCCTGCGCCTGGTGGGCCCTGGATTACGACGGGGTTCTCTACCGGATACTGGAGCTCTACGGCTGCACGGAAAACCCCAACGAGGGCGTGCGCTGGACCCCGGACCAGCAGTTTAGGGAGATAGCCCGGATAGAGCGGGAGCACCCCTGGCTGAGAGGCCGCTACATAGAGGGGGTGGCCGACCCGGCCATCTGGGACGCCAGCCGGGGGGAGAGCATTGCGGACACGGCGGCAAAGTACGGCCTGGTATTCATACCCGGGGACAACCAGCGTATTCCCGGCTGGATGCAGTGCCACTACCGGCTCCAGTTCGACAGGGAGGGGCGCAGCAGGATGTATGTGTTCTCGGGCTGCAAGGCCTTTATACGCACCATACCCCTGATGATGTACCACAAACACAGGCCGGAGGACCTGGACACGGAGCTGGAGGACCACGTGGCCGACGAGTGGAGATACCTGTGCATGTCCTGCCCGGTGGCGCCCCTGCGGCCGGCGGAGGAGAAGAGCTATATAAACGACCCCCTGAACCAGCTGAAAAGCTGCTGAGGGCAGGGAGAAAAGGAGCAAAGCATGGAAAACGAGATAAAGCTGCCGGTGGACGGCCAGAGACTGAGGGAGTTCACCGGGATATTGCAGAAATACAAGACGGGCAAGCACAGCGTGGAGAGGCGCACCATTGCGGCGGAAAACTGGTGGAAGCTGAGAAACCAGGCGGAGGAGAGAAAGACCAGCCAGGGGCTCAGCGGCTTTCAGGCCGTGTCCGGCTGGCTGCACAACGTGATAGTCTCCAAGCACGCCGACGCCATGGAGGCCTACCCGGAGCCCAGCATCCTGCCCCGGGAGGCGGGGGACCGGCAGGAGGCCGCCGTGCTCAGCAAGATCATCCCGGTCATCCTGGAGCAGAACGAGTTTGAAAAGACCTACTCCGACGCCATGTGGCAGAAGCTGAAGACCGGCACCGGGGTATACAAGGTCTACTGGGACGCAGAAAAGCTCAACGGCCTGGGGGACATCGCCATTGAGCGGGTGGACCTGCTGAACCTGTTCTGGGAGCCGGGGACGGCGGACATCCAGGACAGCCCCTATTTTTTCCACACCCGGCTGGAGAATGACCGGGAGCTGGAGGAGGCCTATCCCCAGCTGAAGGGTAGGCTGAAGGGCACGGGCTTTCTGGCCTCCCGCTTCCTCTACGATGACGTGGTCTCCACCGAAGGCAAATCCACGGTAGTGGACGTGTACTACAAGAGAAAGGAGCAGGGCAGGACCGTGCTCCACTACTGTAAGTACGTGGGGGATACGCTGCTCTACTCCACGGAGAACATGAGGCTGCTGAAGCTGCGCGCCCTCACCGGACAGCTGCCGGAGGAAGCACCCCTGGGCGGCGGGGGACTCTATGAGCACGGGCTCTACCCCTTCGTCTTCGACAGCCTCTTCCCCATAGAGGGCAGCCCCTGCGGCTACGGCTTCATAGATCTGTGTCAGAACAGCCAGACCCAGATAGACATGATGCAGACCGCCTTCATCAAAAACACCATGGTGGGCTCGGTGCCCCGGTACTTCCAGAGAGTGGACGGGGCCATAAACGAGGAGGAGTTTCTGGACCTGAACAACCCCATCATCCACGTCAGCGGCAACCTGGGCCAGGACAGCCTGCGCACCGTGGACTACCGGCCTCTCAGCGGCAACTACATAGACATGCGCACCAGCGTCATAAACGAGCTGAGGGAGACTACCGGCAACACCGAGACCTCCGTGGGATTGGTGAGCTCCGGCGTCACCGCCGCCTCCGCCATAGCCGCCTTGCAGGAGGCCAGCGGCAAGGGCAGCCGGGACGCCACACGCTCCAGCTACCGGGCCTACGGGAAGATAATCTCCCTGTGCATAGAGCTGATACGCCAGTTCTATGAGCTGCCCCGGCAGTTTCGCATCACCGGGAACCTGGGAATGGAGCGCTTCATCAACTACAGCAACCAAGGCCTGCTGCCCCAGAGCCAGAGCTTCCAGGGCATTGAGCTGGGTATGCGCCTGCCGGTATTCGACATCAAGGTCATTCCCCAGAAGAGCAGCTCCTACACCCGGCTCAGCCAGAACGAGCTGGCTTTGCAGTTTTATCAGCTGGGCTTCTTTGCCCCCAATCAGGCGGACCAGGCCCTCTCCTGCATGAGCATGATGGAATTTGAGGGCAAGGACGAGCTGATGCAGAGGATATGCGCCAACGGCACCATGCAGCGCAAGCTCTCCATGTTCCAGCAGTATGCCCTGGCCATGACGGAAAAGTACGAGCCGGAGCGGGCGGCGGAGCTTATGAGCAGCATCACCGGGGACGGGGATATAGTCCGGCGCGGCAGGGCCGGCCTCATGGAGAGGGGCACCGGAGAGGACAGCCGGGTGGCCCAGGCCAGGACCAGGGCCCAGAGCGTGGCCCAGCCGGGAGGGCGCTGAGATGACCAGAGTCAGCTATGACCGGGCGGGACTGAGAATGACGATCTCCGGCCACGCAGGGGCCGCGGAATACGGCAGGGACATCGTCTGCGCCGCGGAATCCATACTGATGCTGACCCTGGAGAGGCAGCTCCAGGAGCTGGAGGGCCTGGAACGGCTCAGCGTCCTGAAGGGCCCGGGCCGGGCAAATATAAGCTGCTGCCCCCGCAGGGAGAGGATGCTGCGGTGCAGGGATATTTTCGAGACTATATTCCTGGGCTACCAGATACTGGAGAGCATGTACCCGGAATATTTGGAAACTGAAATTCTTAGCCAGTAGGAGAGGTGGATATTATGGCGCAGTTGGACAGCGTTGAAAAAGAAAAAGCCGCGGAGAGCGGAGAAACAAAGACCGAAAAGCCCCAGCTCAGCCTCAGCTCCGGCACGTCCGGCCAGAGCATGAGCCGGGATTACCTAAACACCATGGAGACCCTTAAAGAGAGCGAGTACAGCCTGCCGGAATACACCAGCAGCTATGACGAGCAGATAAGCCAGATATACAACAGGATAGTCAACCGGGAGCCCTTCAGATATGACCCCAGCTCCGACACGCTCTACGGCAACTACAGGGAGCAGTACACCCGGCTGGGGGAAAAGGCCATGAGGGACACCATGGGCCAGGCGGCCGCCCTCACCGGGGGCTACGGCAGCAGCTACGCCCAACAGGCCGGGCAGCAGGAATACGACAGCTATCTGCAGAAGCTGGGAGAGGTGCTGCCGGAGCTCTACTCCGCAGCTTATCAGAGATATAAGGACAAGGGAGAGAGCCTGGAGGCAGAATACCAGAGGCTGCTGGGGCTGGAGCAGACGGAGTACGGCAGATACAGAGACCAGGTGGAGGATGCAATGTACCAGCAGGGTATGGCCGCAGAGGCCGCTGCCGCAGAGCAGGAGCGCAAGGACAAAAATTACGACAGGCTGGTGGAGCTTATAACCAAGACCGGCTATTCCCCCAGCGCCGAGGAGCTGGAGGCCAGCGGCATGACCCAGGCCCAGGCGGATGCCTACAGGAGCCGCTTCAGCGGAGGCGGAGGAGGCTCCAGCTCAGGGCCCAGCAGCACCTATCTGGCCTACTACTACGGCAAAAAGACCAACAGCACCAACAGCAAGGCCCAATCCAAGATAAACGCCAACACCAAATGATACGGCCCTTAATATGCCATAGGCATTATTTATAAGGAGAATGGAGGCATCCTATGCAGAATGAAAAAAAGCTGAGCCCTGAGGAGAGCACAAAGCCGGAGCAGGGGGAGCAGACGGGCGGAAAGACTGCCGACGCCGGGCAGGAAAGCGAAAAGCCGGAAAGCAGCAAGCCGGGCAAAAAGAGCTGGGAGGAGATACTCTCCGACCCGGAATACCGCAGCGAGTATGACCGGCAGGTCCAGAGCATAGTGAAAAAGAGGCTCAGGGACCGGCAGGGAAACGAGGAGAGGCTGAAGAGACTGGACGCCGCCCTGGCCGAGATAAGCCGCAGCCTGGGCATGGACAGGGAGCCGGGACAGGAGTTAGAACCGGAAGCCCTGGCGGAAAGGGTGAACCGGGCGGCACAGGACAGACTGAAAGGGGAATACGGCAGGGCCGCCCGGGCTAAGGCCCAGCTGGACAGCCTCAAACAGCAGGCGAAGGAAATGAAAAAGAACTTCCCGGACTTCGACCTGGCCAGGGAGCTGGAGAACCGGGAGTTCCTGAAGCTCACCGCTCCCCACACGGGACTGAGCCTGGAGGAGGCCTACTACGCCCTCCACTATCGGGAGCTGGCGGAAAGCCTGACAAAGGCGGCCTCCCTGTCCGCGGCCAGGTCGCTGGGCTCCGGAGCCGCCAGACCCAGGGAACTGAGAGGCGGCCAGGCGGCCCTCAGCAGCTCCGGTGACCCGCGGCAGATGTCCAGGCAGGAGAGGGAGGAGCTGAAAAAGCGAATCTACCAGGCCAGCGCCCAGGGGAAAAAGCTGCCCTACGGCTCATGAAAAAAACGAAAGGATGAGACAATGGAGTTTATTACCAAAGCAGACCTGCAGTTCTTTGCCGACGCGGGGACCCTGGTGAACGGCACCGGGGGATACGTGAACGCCGGCACCGGCGCCGTCACCAATTTCGATGCGGGCAACACCCTGACACCGGAGCTGAAGGCCTTCTACGACACGGAGCTGCTGGAGAACGCCCGCACCGAGCTGTTCTACGCCCAGTTCGCCAAGCGCCAGCCCCTGCCTGCAAACCACCACGGCAGCGTGGAATGGCGCAAGTGGAACACCTTTGAGCGGGCCGCCAAGCTCACCGAGGGGGTCATCCCCACGGGACAGAAGTTCGGCGTCACCACCGTCACCGGCAGCGTGGACCAGTACGGCACCTACACCTCCATCACCGACAAGCTGGAGCTGAGGGCCTACGACGACGTCATCCTGGGGGCCACCGAGGAGATGGGCGCCTCCGCCGCCGAGACCCAGGAGAAGCTCATCAGAGACGCCCTGCTGGTGGGCACCAACGTGCTCTACTGCGACAACATCAACAGGAGCACCGGCGCGGTGATGTCCAGCCCCACCAGCTGCGCCGCAATGGGCGCAGGAGACACCAGCGGCTGGGCCTTGCTCACCCCCGCCATGATAAACAAGGCGGTGACCATCATGAAGAAGAATCGGGCCCCCCGCATAAACGGCCGCTATTACGCCGTGGTCCACCCCTCGGTGGCCCACGACCTGAGAGAGTGCGAGGGCTGGATAGAGGCCCACAAGTACGCCTCTCCCGAGGAGCTCTTCAACGGGGAGATAGGCGAGCTCCACGGAGTGCGCTTTATCGAAAACGTCTTTGCCCCCGTCCTGGGAGACGATGACGAATACGAGAACAAGGAGGGCGGGCGCAGCTACGCCACCTACTTCTTCGGCAAGGACAGCTTCGGCATCATCGACCCGGAGGGCGGCGCTCTGGAGATGATAATCCACGACAAGGGGGAGATAGGCGGGCCCCTGAACCAGTTCAGCACCATAGGCTACAAGTTCGAGACCAACGGCGCTACCATCCTCTACCCCGAGCGCCTGCTGAGAGTGATGAGCACCTCCAGCTTCAGCGCCGTGGATGAGGTCAACTGAGGAGGAGAGGACATGGAAGAGAGAGTTGAAATCTACATCCCCAGGGTCTCCGACCGGGAGGACCCCAACTTCTTCGTGGCGGTGAACGGAGTGAACTATCTGCTGCCCAGGGGCAAGAAGTCCCTGGTGCCCAAGTTCGTGGCGGAGGAGATAGAGCGCAGCAACCGGGCGGCGGACATCTTCTTTGAAAACGTGGACGGTATGAAGAACCAGTGAGGCAAAGCCCCTCCCGGCCTCGGGCCGGGAGGGGCGGAAGGGGGAGAGACAATGAAGGCCATTGAGGCCATACGCCGGGTGGACATCCTGGAACCCAACCAGTATGCCGTGGACCAGAAGCTCCGCTGGCTGTCCCTGCTGGACGGGCAGATATTTGAAGAGTTCATCAGCGCCTACGAGCCGGGGACGGAAAGACCGGGGGAGTACCTCGAAGGGGATGAGGAGCTGCTGGTGCCCATGCCCTATGCCGAGAGCATATACTGCCGCTACCTTCAGGCCATGATAGCTGCGGAGAACTTTGAAAGCGCCAAGTACAACCAGCAGATAACACTGTATAACGGGGCCTTTCAGCAGTACCGGGACTGGATATGCCGCCGGGGCAGACACAAAAACCGGGGCAAGGGCTTCATATTTTAAGGGGGAGAGCACATGCCTATTTTGCCTAAGCTTCCCCAGAGCCAGCAGAAGAGGGACCTAACCGACAGCTTCAAGGGCTACAACCACCGGCTGAAAATCAAAAAGGGCGAGTTCTACGACATGATGAACCTGTCCAGCACCGGCTATCCCATGCTCAGCTGCCGGAAAAAGAGGGGACTTATGCAGAGCCTGGTCAATCCCCAGGGAATGCTGGCCAAGGAACACCTGGCCTGGATAGACGAGGGGAAGCTCTACTACGCCGGGGAAGAGACGCCCCTGAGCGTCTCCTCCGGGGAAAAGCAGCTGGTGAGCATGGGGGCCTATATCTGCATTTTCCCGGACAAGCTCTTTTACAACACCGCCGACCCGGAGGACTACGGGAACATGGAGGCCGTCTACAGCTCCACCGGCTCGGTGAGCTGCACCCTGTGCAGGCTGGACGGAACGGAGTATGAGATGCCCAGAGTCGCCGACAGCCCGGCGGCCGCTCCGGAAAACGGGGAGATGTGGATAGACAGCTCCGGAGAGACGGACGTTCTGAAGCAGTGGAGCCAGGACGGCCAGTGCTGGACGGAGATAAGCACGGTATACACCCGGCTGCGCTTCGTTTCCCAAGGCGAGCTGCCCGGGCTCTTCAAGGCCCTGGACGGGGTGGAGATAAGCGGCTGCCAGGCCGAACAGCTCAACGGCTCAAAGATAATCCAGGCCATAGGCGGAGGCGAGGGAGAGCCGGACTTCATAGTGGTGACGGGGCTTATTCGGGAGGCCCTGGTCCAGACCCAGGGCAGCGTGAAGATAGAGCGCCGGGTGCCGGACATGGACTTCGTCTGCGAGAGCCAGAACCGGCTATGGGGCTGCCGCTACGGCAACGACGGGGAGAAAAACCTCAACGAGATCTACGGCTGCGCCCTGGGGGACTTTAAAAACTGGAGGCAGTACCAGGGCCTGAGCACCGACTCCTGGACCGCCTCCGTGGGCTCCGACGGGCCCTGGACCGGGGCGGTGAACTATCTGGGCAGCCCCATGTTCTTCAAGGAGAACAACATCCACAAGGTCACAGTCTCCTCCTACGGAGCCCATCGGCTCACGGAGACGGTGTGCCGGGGCGTGCAGCCGGGCAGCCACAAAAGCCTTGCGGTGGTGAACGAGACCCTCTTTTACAAATCCGGCGCCGACGTCTGCGCCTACCAGGGGGGCTTCCCCAGCAGCGTATCCCAGGCCTTGGGGGACGAGCTCTATTACAATGCCGCCGCCGGCTCCGCAGGAGACAAGTACTACATCGCCATGGACGACAGCGGGGGACAGCGGCTGCTCTTTGTCTACGATATAGAAAGAGGCCTGTGGATGAAAGAGGACCGGCTGCCGGTGCGCTTCTTCGCCAGGCTGGAAGGGGAGCTCTACGCCATGACGGATTCCAGGCTGTGGAGCCTTGGCGGACGCCAGGGCACACCGGAAAACTATGTGTCCTGGATGGCGGAGAGCGGCATCCTGTATTACCAGTACCCGGACAAGAAATACCTCTCCCGCTTCAACCTGAGGGTGCGCATGGAGGAGGGGGCCTGGATGGATGTATTCATCCAGTACGATTCTTCCGGCCTGTGGGAGTTCAAAGGCCGGGTCAAACTCAGCGGAACGGGCACGGTGACGGTGCCGATCTGCCCCCGGCGCTGCGACCACATGCAGATCAGGCTGGAGGGGAAGGGGGAGTTTCAGCTCTTCTCCCTGGCGAGAGTTTTGGAAATAGGGAGTGATATGTGATGTATGAATACCCGCCTATGCTGCAGGGCCCGGCGGAGAGCCAGCTTAGGCAGCTGAGGGACTACCTGGTGAGACTGATACAGAATATGAATGAGGAGGAGGGGGAGAGAGCGCGATGATGGACTTTTACGTTACCGGGCAGAGCATACGCTTTGCAAGCCCGGTCATTGCCGCAAACTCCCTGGACTACCTCCGGGCCCGCTTCCACTTCAGCGGCAGCAGCTGGGACGGCTACTCCAAGTGGGCACATTTTCGCCAGGGGGAGACGGTCTTCGACCTGAACCTGGTAAATGACGAGATAACAAAGGAGATGCACCTAAATCTCAGCCTGGGCAGCTGGGAGATGTATCTCACCGGAAACCTGGGGGAGAGCAGACTCACCACGGTGCCGGTAATAATCCAGGTGAAAGAGAGCGGGCTCATTGACGAGCCCCTGCACCAGATACCCCTGACCGTGGCCGAGCAGCTGGACAGCAAGGCCAGCCTTGCCCTGGAAAAGGCCAACGGCATCCTGGAGGCCATTGAGGACGGGGAGCTGGACGGCAAGGGCTTTCAGATACTGGGCTATTTCTCCGGCCTGGATGAGCTGGCCGAAGAGGTGACGGAGCCGGAGCGGGGCGACGCCTACGGCGTGGGGACCCAGGCCCCCTACGATATATATGTATACGACGGCGTCGGTGAGCGGTGGGTGAACAACGGCAGCATCCAGGGCCCGGCAGGCAGCCGGGGAGAGGACGGAGCCACCTTTATCCCCGGCGTGGACGACTACGGGAACCTGAGCTGGATAAACGATTCGGGACTGCAAAACCCGGAGACCGTGAACATCCGGGGCCCCAAGGGCGACAAGGGAGATCAGGGGGAGGACGGGGCCAGCCCCTACGAACTGGCGGTACAGGAGGGCTTCAGCGGCACCGAGGCCACCTTCAACTGGAGCCTGGCCCACATAGCCTCCCACGCCGCCCAGCATGCCGCCGGCGGCACGGACCCCCTGACCATTGACGGCGACGCCATAGAGGCCGCCGCAGTGACAAGGAGCAAGCTGGCCGCCGACGTGAAGATACTGGCCTTTACAAACCTTGAGGTGGAGCCGGAGGACTGGCAGGAGGACGAGACCTATGGGGCTTACCCCTTCCGGGCGACGGTCGCCCTGGAGGGGGTGACGGAGGACTTTGCGCTCAGCGTGACCTTTGCCCCGGAGGATGTTCTGGAGAACATCTTTGCCCCCGTTGCCGAGAGCTGCAGCGGAGGAGTATACATCTATGCAAGCGAGAGCCCGGCGGCGACCGTGACCATACCGGCGATCGTTGGCATACCCGTGGGATGAGGTGAGAGCATGATAGCCAGAACAAACACAGGGGGAGGCGGCGCCTTTGCGGTCATAGACGTCAGCTACCCGGAGGGTGCGGTCTGCACCTGCACCAACGGCCTCAGGACCATGCGGGCCAAGGATACGTCGGGCCGCTGGATGTTTCGTATACCCAGAGCAGGGGAGTGGACAGTGACGGCGGCACAGGGCGGCGACTCCAAAAGTGAGACGGTGGAGGTGGAAGACAGCAAAGCCTACCTTGTCCACATAAGCTTTGGCCTGTACTATTTCAACTATGGACCGAAGGACGGATACACCTGGGCAGCCTCAAACATGCCCCGTATCAAAGCCGGCAACCAGCTGGGCAGAGCTCCGACTGTAACGGCCCAGGAGGACGGAAGCGTCAGCATTTTCATAGCGGGCCAGGGAGGCAGCTATCTGGCCGCCAGCGGATGTTACCTTCTGAGCAATGTGAGCCTGGAGTCAATAAGCACGCTGGAGATAGGGATCGAAAAAGAGGCGTCACAACCGATCGAAACATATCTGTCAGTGATACCGACCAACGCGGACGCCTGGGGGACGGACAGAGACTGGGGCGGCGACTCGTTGGCCCAGGCTACGCTGAGTAATGGCACTTCCGCGTTAAACGTATTGAGTCTTAACGGTACCTATCATATTGCTGTGGGTATTCAGGCCGGCGGAACAAATTCGGGCAGCTTTATATTGAAGTATCTAAAGGCCATTGAACAGGAGTGACAGGATGACAGTATATATTGACAGCGACTACAGGTGCCACTCTTCCGACACGGGCGGCCTGACCCCGATAGAGAGCAACTTCTTTAATGGCATGTGCAGGACCTTTATCGAAGGTTACCGGCACATCCCGGCCGGAGAGAGCTGGACCAGGGAAGACGGCACGGTATTTGCCGGGGAGATGACGGCCCCGGCGGAGGATATCCGGCTGTTGGAGGCGGCCCAGGCGGCCTATGAGGAGGCGCTGGCGGAGAGTGTCGACGCCCTGGCGGCCCTGAAGGTATTGGGGGTGAGCCCATGAGCTACTATGAGAACGCCCTGAAAATGAGGCCCTACATAGAAAAAGCTGCGGCCAGCCTCAGCGACGCCGAGGCCCTGGAGGTGCCGTCCCTGTTCCCGGCCTGGGCAGCGGGTACGGCCTATGCCGCAGACAGCCGGGTGGAGCACGGCGGCGCCTTGTACCGCTGCGTCCAGGCACACACTTCCCAGGCGGACTGGACGCCCCCGGCCACCCCGGCCTTGTGGGCGGCGGTATCCCTGGAGGAGTGGCCGGACTGGGTGCAGCCCCTTGGCGCCCATGACGCATATAATGTAGGGGCCAAAGTCAGCCACGACGGCAAGCACTGGAGCTCAGATGTTGATGGCAACGTGTGGGAGCCGGGCGTCTACGGCTGGTCGGAGGCCCCGAAATAAATGAGAAAAGGCCGATGAGGCCTTGCAAGGAGGAAGAATATGGACGTAACTGAACTGGCTGTAAAGTGTATGGAGGCCTGGGCGGCAGACAACAGCCACGGATACGACCAGGAGTACCGCTGGGGAGAGCGGGGAGACTTTGACTGTTCCTCGGCAGTGATCTCCGCCTGGGAACAGGCGGGAGTGCCGGTGAAATCCGGCGGCGCCACCTATACCGGGAATATGCGGAATGTGTTTCTCCGCTGCGGCTTTGCCGATGTTACGGGCCAGGTTGACCTTTCCAGCGGGTCGGGCCTGGAGCGGGGGGACGTGATGCTCAACTATGAGCATCACACGGCCATGTACTGCGGCGGAGGACAGGAGGTTGAAGCCAGTATCAATGAAAAGGGCGGCGCCACCGGCGGACAGCCGGGGGACCAGACTGGACGTGAGTTTCTGGTGCGCAGCTACCGGAACTACCCATGGGACTGCGTGCTGCGCTACGCCGGCGAAGGCGGGACCACAAGGCCCGAGCCATCATACGAATACAGTGTAAAGCTGGGACTTTTGAAGGAGGGCATGGAGGACGCCCAGGTGAAGACGGTGCAGATACTCCTTGCCGCCAAGGGCTATGAGCCCGGCCAGGCCGACGGCATCATGGGGCCTCTCACCGTAAAAGCGGTAAAGAGCTTCCAGCTGGCTGCCGGCCTGACAGATGACGGCGAAGTGGGCGGCGACACCTGGGGCAGGCTCCTGAAAGGATAGACATGGCGGAAGCGGTGATAACTGCTCTTATCACCGGAGGCCTGACCCTGCTGGGGGTGCTTATCAGCAACGGCAGGGCCCAGGCCATACTGGAGACAAAGGTGGAAGAGCTGGCCAGAGAGGTGCGGGAGCACAACAACTTTGCCCGGCGTATGCCGGTGGTGGAGGAGCAGATAAAGGTCATAAACCACAGGATAGCAGATTTGGAGAGAAAGGAATGAAAACGTGGAGATGATGGGTGTAACGGGAGTGGCGGCTATAAGCGTCATAGCCTACATGCTGGGAGAACTGGCCAAGGCCAGCAAGCTGGACAACAAGTGGATACCGGTGATATGCGGCATCGCCGGGGGCGCGCTGGGTGTGCTCAGCCTGTACCTGGTGCCCGAGTTTCCGGCGACGGACCTGATAAGCGCCGTGGCCGTGGGCATAGTTTCGGGCCTGGCCGCCACAGGCGCAAACCAGATAGTAAAGCAAATGAAGGAATAATTGTAAAAACAGGGGGCCCGGCAAATTTTCTGCCGGGCCCCTATTCTTTATAATTATCATTAAATTACTGGGGAGCGCCGCCGTAGCTGGCGTACCAGCCGGAGTAATCCGCCCCCTGGCTGCCGGCCTGATAGCTGCCGTCCAGCTTGGAGAGAGTGCGCAGGTATTCCTCGCTGCCCTCCTCATAGGGGGTGGGCCGGTAGTCGTTGTCGGCCCCGTTGTCGGAGCCCACGGGCAGGCTGCTGACACAGCAGGGGATGATGTCGTAGGAGTCCCGGCTGATGCTGCCGTCCAGGTCCCGCTTTACCTTGACCTGGACGATGGCGGTGTCCCGGTCGCTGGGGCTGGTGTTGCCGCCGAAGCTCCAGTTGCCCATGGAATAGAGGATGAGGCCGCCGTTATACTCCTCTATGGGCTGGAGGCAGTGGGAGTGGCTGCCGTAGATAAGGTCCGCCCCGGCGTCCACGCAGGCGTGGGCCAGGTCTATCTGGGCCTTGGTGGGCTCATAGAACAGCTCCTGGCCCCAGTGGAAGGCGCAGATGACGTACTCCGCCCCCTGCTCCCGCAGCTGGGCTATGGCTTCGGCGGCGGCCTCCTGGCTGGGCATGTAGTCCCGGTAGGCGCAGTATATGCCCAGGGTGAGCCCGCTCTCCGTGGTGAAGAGCTGGGCCTGGCCGTCGGTGCCGTAGGGTATGCCCCAGTATTCCAGGGCATTGAAGGTGTCCTGGGCCCCGGTCTCTCCGAAGTCGTACATGTGGTTGTTGGCGGTGGTGACGAAGTTCACGCCGCCTTCGTTGAGTATCTGGGCCCAGTCGCTGGGGGCCCTGAAGTAGAAGGTCTGGGCGGAATACATCACCTGGTCGGAGAAGGTGCACTCCAGATTGGCCAGGGTGAAGTCGTCATTTTCAAAGTACTCCACGGTGTTGGAGAAGGGATAGGAGTAGTCCCCGTTCATGCGGGAGGCATAGTGATAGGGGCTCTCCGAACTGAGCATCTGGTGGGAGGTGAGGGTGCAGTCCCCTATGAAGGACAGGGTGAAGTACTCCGGCTGGGGCTCCGGCGTGGGTGTGGGCGTGGGCTCCGGCGTGGGACTGGGGCTGGCCGTGGGAGAGGGAGTGGGCTCCGTCTCCATGGCGGGCACCGCCTCATAGGCCAGGAGGGACTTCTCCCTCAGCTCCGCCCTGGCCACCCCCCGAAACCCCAGGGCCAGGGTCAGCAGGGTCAAAAGCAGGGATTGCAGGATCTTTTTAAGTTTCATTATTTCAAATTACCTCAAATCAAATAAAGCCCTTACATTATAATAAGCCTTCCCCGGGAAAGCAAGGGAATAAAGGGAAATTATTACATCCTATCCTATGCGCGGCGGGCATAAAAAAACCCTGCCCGGTTTCCCGGACAGGGCTGGGGGGTGAAGGCAGGCTGTGCAGAGCGCTTTACAGCAGTCCGCCTATTTGAACGAAGATGGGGGCAAAGACCAGGGACACCACGGTCATCAGCTTGATGAGGATATTGATGGAGGGCCCGGAGGTGTCCTTGAAGGGGTCGCCCACGGTGTCGCCCACCACTGCGGCCTTGTGGGCGCTGGAGCCCTTGCCGCCGTGGTTGCCGCCCTCGATGTATTTCTTGGCGTTGTCCCAGGCACCGCCGGAGTTGGACATGTATATGGCCAGCAGCACGCCGGTGACCAGGGCCCCGGCCAGCAGCCCGCCCAGGGCCGCAGGCCCCAGGAGTATGCCCACCAGCAGAGGCACGGCCACGGCCATGATGCCGGGGACTATCATCTCGTGGAGGGCTGCCCGGGTGGAGATGGACACGCAGGCGCCGTAATCCGGGCGGCCGCTGCCCTCCAGTATGCCGGGTATCTCCCGGAACTGGCGGCGGACCTCCTCTATCATTTTATAGGCGGCCTTGGACACCGAGTCCATAGTGAGGGCGGAGAAGGCAAAGGGCAGCATGCCGCCTATGAGCAGGCCGATGACCACATAGGGGGAGAGCAGGTCGATGCTTTCCAGCTTCACCTCGGTGGCGTAGGAGACGAAGAGGGCCAGGGCGGTGAGGGCGGCGGAGCCGATGGCAAAGCCCTTGCCTATGGCGGCGGTGGTGTTGCCCACGGCGTCCAGCTTGTCCGTTATCTCCCGGACGCTGCTGTCCAGGCCGCTCATCTCGGCGATGCCGCCGGAGTTGTCGGCTATGGGGCCGTAAGCGTCCACGGCCACGGTGATGCCGGTGGTGGAGAGCATGCCCACGGCGGCCAGGGCAATGCCGTAGAGGTCGCCGGTGACGCTGTAGGACACATAGATGCCCACACTGATGAGCAGTATCGGCACCCAGGTGCTGCGCATACCCACGGCCACGCCGCTGATGATGGTGGTGGCGGAGCCGGTCTCCGACTGGCTGGCGATGCGCTTAACGCTGCGGAAGTCTTCGGAGGTGTATATCTCGGTGACGAAGCCGATGACCAGGCCCACCACCAGGCCCGCCGCTATGGCATAGCCGTAATACATGCGGCCGAAGAAGAGCTTGCTGAGGATGAAGGCGGCCACGCCCACGATGATGGTGGACACATAGGTGCCCATTTTCAGGGCTTTGTGGGGGTTGGCGCCCTCCTTGCCCCGGACGAAGAAGGTGGCTATGATGGAGGCAAGGATGCCCACGCCGGCCACCACCAGGGGATACACGGCCCCGGCTCCCTGGAACAGGCCCTTGGCGGTGACGCCCAGGGTCAGGGCGGAGACTATGGCCCCCACGTAGCTTTCAAAGAGGTCGGCGCCCATGCCCGCCACGTCGCCCACATTGTCGCCCACGTTATCGGCAATGACGGCGGGGTTGCGGGGGTCGTCCTCGGGGATGCCGGCCTCCACCTTGCCCACCAGGTCGGCGCCCACGTCGGCGGCCTTGGTGTAGATGCCGCCGCCCACACGGGCGAAGAGGGCTATGGAGGAGGCCCCCAGGGAGAAGCCGAAGAGAATGTTATAGTTTCCGGTGACTATGTATATCATGCTGCAGCCCAGAAGTCCCAGGCCCACGACGCACATGCCCATCACCGAGCCGCCGGAGAAGGCGATGGACAAAGCCTTTATCATGCCGCTTTCCATGGCGGCGTTGGCGGTGCGCACGTTGGCCCTGGTGGCCACACGCATGCCGAAAAAGCCCGCAAGCATGGAGAAACCGGCGCCGATGACAAAGCACACGCCGGTGCCCAGATCTATGAATATGCTTATAAGTACAAACAGGGCCACGATGAATATGGCCAGGATCTTGTATTCCGAGCGCAAAAAGGCATTGGCTCCCTCAGCTATGGAGCCCGCAATTTCCTGCATACGGCTGTTGCCGGGGGCGGCTTTGGACACGTAGCCCGCCTTATAGGCCGCAAAGATCAGGGCGCAGAGGGCAAGGGCGGGGGAGAACCACAGAAAGAAATCCATGAGAAGGTGACCTCCTGTCTGAAATTGTAAACGAGTTCCTATCTGTTTGTGTATTTTACACTATTAAGCGGAGATTTACAAGCCTCTCATTTTTGAAATTAGTGCAGATTGCATAATTTTATTTAAAAGCACAAAATAACTTATCCTAAAGCAAGGAATATTGTAGGATAGCACAAAACAAAAAAGCCAAAAATCTGCCGGATAAAGAGGAGTTTTATTTAAAAATCAAAACAAATTTTCCCCGGCCTTTGGGGAAAAGCCTGCGAGGGGAAAACAGACCCTAGGAAAATCACAGCATAGTACACAAAAAGCCTACGAAAGATTTGACTAAAACATGGAAAATAATACCTCTGAAAAAGATTGGAACAAAATGCAGGCTGAAAACGTATATAAAGTGAAGGGCCGGACTCCCAATTATAAATAATTCTTTAGAGGGAGCCCGGGCTATTGAAAAATAAATCCCGGCGTGATAAAATTATGTAAACTTTTATTGCGACTTAAGGAATCCTGATGGGGGTCCGGAGCGGGGGAAGCTCCGGGGAGGGCGGACGCCGGCCCGTAAACAGGCGGACGCAGCATCGAAGCGTGACTTTCATTGCCGCTTTGAAAGCCGGGGGAGCCGATGCTGACTACACAAGCGGCGGAATGGAGAACAAGATGAAAAAGACTTTTAGCTTTCTGCTGGCCCTGTGCCTGCTGCTGAGCCTGCTGCCGGTGGGGGCCTATGCCTCCGATGTGAGCGGACAGGGGACTGTCAGCGGCTATGCGGAACCGGAGATAGACGACAGCGCCCTGCCGGAAGGCCAGGAGATACTGGACAGCTATGCCCTGAACATGCTCTACCCCCAGTACAGCATCAACCTCTTCAGCCTGGGGCCGGAGAAGCTCAGCGATCCAAGGCAGCAGTACATATACGGGCAGCTCAAGGAATGGTTAACTGCCGTGGCCGAGAAGGGGAACCCCGCCTATCTGAATATGAATACTTCCGGCGCCGAGCTGAGCTGGAGCTATGATGAGCTGGGGATAAGCGGCCCCAGCGACCAGCAGCTGCAGAGCAGCTTTTTAACCATGTCCGGCATCGACAATGTCCTCAACTGCCTGGTGGTGGATATGCCCTATGAGCTCTACTGGTACGACAAGACCCAGGGGGTAAAAAGCCACTACACCCTGAACCTTGGCGAAAGCAGTGTAAAGCTCATAAGCATGGAGTTTATATTCTCCGTCAGCAATGACTACAAATCCCAGGAATCCTACAGCGTTACATGGGACGAAAAGGAGATCACCTACTACGGCGTCAATAGCGCGAAGTATAATTCGGTGGCTCTGGCCGTTGCAAAAGCAAAAGCTATAGTTGACTCATACGCCGAACTCAACGACTATGAAAAGCTGAAGGCGTACAAGGACAAAATATGTGAGCTCACCGACTATGACCATGATACGGCGGATGCCCCCAGCGCCCTCTACGGCGACCCCTGGCAGCTGATATACGTGTTTGACAGCGACCCCGACACCAAGGTGGTCTGCGAGGGCTATTCCAAGGCCTTCCAGTACCTCTGCGACCTGAGCGAATTTGATGATGAGAATACGGCCTGTTATACGGTCATGGGCAAACTCTCCGGCGGTGGGCTTACGAATACCCAGGAACACGAGTGGAACATCGTCAGCCTGGGCGGCAGCCACTATCTGGTGGACGTGACCAACAGCGACACAGGCACCATCGGCGCCGCCGGTCAGCTCTTCCTGGCCGGAGCCAGCGGGGACCAGGAGAGCGGCTATTCCGTGATCATAGACAATGAGGCCCTGAACTACAGCTACGACATGGATGCGGATCTGAAAAACATGCTGGGGGATGTCCTGATGCTCAGCAGCACAAGCTACGACCCGAATGCGGAGTCCCAGCCGGAGTGCAGCCACAGTTGGGGCGAGGGCGTAGTGACCACGGAACCCACCTGCACCCAGGCCGGGGAAATGACCTACACCTGTAACTTGTGCCAGGAAACCAAGACCGAGACCATAGATGCCCTGGGGCATGACTGGGGCGAATGGACTAAGCTGGACGAGAACAATCACAGCCACACGTGCCAGAGAGATGGCTGCGGCGCCACGGAGACCAAGGCCCACAGCTTCGTAGACGGCAAGTGCAGCGTATGCGGCTATCAGCAGCCCACGGAAGAGCACGTCCACAGCTACGGCGAGTGGCAGATGGATGAGACGCAGCACTGGCGTGTGTGCAGCGACACGAGCTGCAACAAGGAGGAGCGTGGGGCCCACAGCTTCGTAGACGGCAGGTGCAGCGTGTGCGGCTATCAGCAGCCCACGGAAGAGCACGTCCACAGCTGGGACACCGAGTGGAACCATGACGAAACCTACCACTGGCACGACTGCACCGACGAAAGCTGCGCCGAGAAGAGCGATTACGCAGAGCACAGCTGGAACGAGGGCGAGGTGACCAAGGAGGCCACGGAGACCGAAGCCGGGGAAATGACCTTCACCTGCACCGTGTGCCAAGCAACCAAGACTGAACCCATAGCTGCCACGGGTCCGACGGAGCCCACCCACACCCACAACTGGAGCAGCGAGTGGAAATCTGACGACAGCTACCACTGGCATGAGTGCACCGAGACTGGCTGCACCATTAGCAACAACGCCGAGAAGAATGGTTATGCAGAGCATACCTGGGACGAGGGCGAGGTGACCAAGGAGGCCACGGAGACCGAAGCCGGGGAAATGACCTTCATCTGCACCGTGTGCCAGGCTACCAAGATCGAAGAGATACCCGTGCCGGAGCACACTCACAGCTGGAGCACGGGCTGGACCTCGAACGAACAGTTCCACTGGCATGACTGCACCGACCCTGCCTGCCCCGTGACGGACAACAGCAAGAAGGACGGCTTCGGCGCCCACAGCTGGGATAATGGCACGGTGATCAAGGAGGCCACTACCACCTCAGCCGGTACCATAGAATATAAATGCGCTACCTGCGGCCGTGTTAAACAGGAGCAGATACCCATACTTACCACTCCGGAGCACAGCCATATCTGGAGCAGCGCCTGGACATACAACAGCACCCACCACTGGCATGAGTGCACCGTCTCCGGCTGCACCATCAGCAATGCGGCGGACAAATACGGCTACGCCGCCCACCAGTTCGGCGCCTGGAGGACTGTAAAGGAGGCCACCGCCACCAGCGAGGGCCTTATGGAGCGCCAGTGCGGCTGCGGCTATAAGGAGAGCAAGACCATCCCCGTGAATACCCAGAGCCAATGCAACCACAACTGGAGCGGCTGGACCTTCAACTATCCCAACTACTGGGAGCGCAGCTGCAGCATCTGCCATGCCAGGGACATCAAGATCACCCAGGTGGCGGTACCCAAGATAATTTCCGGGGCCAATGCGGTGTGGCGCCAGGGCAGCAGCAACGGCCTGAGCTTTATCTCCGACGCGCCTTACAGCGAGTTTATAGACGTGTATCTCAACGGCTTCAAGCTCAATGAGAGCTACTATTCCGTGACCGAGGGCAGCACCATAGTCACCTTGAAGAAGTCCTGCCTGGACCAGCTGGGCGTGGGCACACACAAGCTGAGCATAGTGTCCATGGGCGGCACGGCCGAGACTACCTTCACCGTGAAGTCCAAGACCATACTCAATAACCAGACGCCCACCTACAACAGCAGCAAGCCCTGGACCACCCCCAAGACCGGGGACAGCGCCAACATGGGGCTTTGGATAGGCATGATAGCCGTCTGCGCCCTGGGCCTGGGCGGAGTGGCCCTGTATGTGGTGAAGTCCAAAAAGAAAAAGGGCAAATAAAAACGCCCATACGAAAACCTGAATAACAGCCCAAAGTGGCGGAGCCGCAGTCTGCGGCTCCGCCATGTTTTTGGCTGCCCTCCGGCAGAAAAAACAGCTGAGAGGGATAATTGGGATATATACATTATAATAATTGAATGGTATAATAATGGCGGAGAGTCCTGCGGGCAGCCCTGAAACGGGGGCTCCGGCCCCCGGCGCACCGGAATGTTCCCCTTCGCTGAAAATTTTTTTGGAAAGCCCGGGAACAAAGCAGGGGACTCAGGCGTCATATAGGTGACGATGGGAAAATGCAACAAAGAGTTACAAAAGAATGTTAAGAATTATTAAGATTACCTGAAAGGGATTGAGAGAAATGTGACTGAAATACCCTGAAAAAGCAAAAAATAACAGGTTTGCTTGACATAACGTCACCGAAAAAACAATTTTCTCATTCAGAGTAGTTACAAATTAGAAAAAAATTATAGCAAAACTGTGAAAAAAGTACTTGCATTTTACATAACATC
>DBFSDV010000035.1:0-25235 GCA_048417135.1 Candidatus Limivicinus sp.
GCTCCTCTATGAACTTCCAGCACTCCTCTATCTCCCGGCGGCAATGCTTCTGCACCAGGGGATCGTCAAACTGCATGGGCTGGGGCATGGCAAAGAGGGGCTTATCGTAAAACCAGTCCTGAAGGATGGATGTGGCCACCGAGGCGTCGCAAGCCTCGTTGGAGGTTATAATGAAGGGGGCATAGTCCGGCATATCGTCCAGCACGAAGAGGCCGGACTCCGCCTGACACATGGGGCAGGGATCGCCGGGCAGGCCGATGGACTGGACGGCGTCGATGTAGTTGTGCACCGTGTGGGAGTTCACGTGGCAGGTGACGAAGTAGGGGATCATCTCCATGGCCACATTGTCGAAATGGTCGCTCCAGGGATAGAAGATGCCGCCCCATACGGTCTCGTTGTGGGCCATGGTGTGATACCAGACGTCGTTCTTCTTGCCGCCATGGAGCTTGGTATCCGCAGCAAACATCCGCTGGAACTGGCGGATGGTCTCGTTGACCATGCCTCTGTAGTGCCAGGCGGAAGCTCTCAGGGCAGGGCCTCTCATGCCCTCCATGCCCCGGTCGAACCAGTGGAGCACCGGCAGATAGGTCTGGCCCACCCAGCGATAGCGCCACACGCCCTTGGCAAAGTTTATGGGGCCGCCCATCTCCATGATGTCCTTGACCATGAATATGTAGTTATACAGCCATATCATGTAGAAGTAGTAGAGGGTGTCCTTCACGCCCCGCCACTCCCTGTGCTTATAGAGGCCGGTCTTGTCCTTGTACAGCTCCCCCAGGCGGCGCTCGCCGTGGGGCTTGCCCTGCCAGAAGTCTCTGGCAAGCTTTTTGATGTCTGTTTTTTTCTTAGCCATTTTACTTGCCCTCCTGGATCTTCTTGATCTCCACACTTTCAACGAAGGCCTGGAAACGGGTGCGCAGCTGGCCGGAGGCGGAATTTATATACTCCTTTTCTATGGAGCACACCGGGATGCCGAAGTCCCGCTTCATGACCACCGTGTCTATAACCCGCTCATAGCTCCAATACTCGCAGAACTTGTTGGAGGCGACGATGATGCCGTCGGCCCCGTACTCCTTCACCAGGTCCGCCAGGCGCTGCTTGCGCTCCCTCATCACGTTCTGGGGCATAAAGCGGGGGCAGTTGCTGGTGTCCAGATAGTGGCGGGCTATGGCGTCCAGAGGGTCCTGCCCCTCTTTCACCACTATGGGTATGCGGCTCTCCACCGCCCCGTAGCAGTAGCGGTCCACCACAACTTCGGCTCCGCAGCCCTCGATGAGCTTTGTAAACTCCGGGTCGTCGTTCTCGGAGCCGGCCAGCATCACCTTGCAGCGGAAGGGCCAGCGCTCGTCCGGCTCCCGGGTCTTCATCTCCTCCGCCGTCTCCCGCAGGTAGGGCAATATCAGCTCCTTGGGGCAGACCTCGCTCACCAGCTGGATGACGTGGAACTCGTAGCCGGTGATGGTGGGCTTGTCCAGCTTGCGGTAGTCCCCGATCTCGTTTATCAGGCGGCAGACCTCGTTGTGCTGCTCTATGGCCTTCATTATGGCCTCGTCGGAGGTGTCTATGCCGAAGCGCTCATGGAGCTTGCCCAGCACATGGTATCTCAGCTGCTCCTTATAGTGGAGGTAGCTGTTCTCCGTTTTCTTGAAGGGCACGTCGATAAATTCGCAGAAGAAGTTGTCGTTCTTGATTACGTCCATATCCGCCACGCTGTCCAGGTTCTTCTTCTGCAGGTGCTCCTGGAAGCGGCAGGTTACGGTACAGGTCTCCGTGGCCATCTGAGCGTCCAGGAAGTTATAGCCCCCCTCCAGGGCCCGCTCAAAAAGGCTGCGCCCGTAGTGGCAGACACGGGCTGACATATAGTATGTGGCAATATCCGGCGAAGTGCAGCGGGGCGCCCTCAGTCGCACCGAGAAGCAGCCCGGCAGGTCGAGAAGAACTTCAGGCATGAAATAACAGGTATAGCCAAGGGCGTATTTCCCGCCGGCCCTGGCCTGCTGTACCAGCTCGTTATTGGCTTCCTGAAGCAGATTCTCAAAGTAGATCAGGTGCTTGAGATCTTTCACAGACAACCCTCCAAATTTCCGATTTTCCCCGTGGGCCTACCGGCCCATTCTCACGTACATATTTTATCAAATCGTTAAGGGGGTGTCAATTAATATTTGTGCACTTTTACGGTTTTCTCCGCAGTATTTTATGAGTAATTATACATAATGACAGACTATGTCTAAACGAATGGCCGTTCCGTGAATTGTTCTCTCCGGACGGGCTGTTAATTGTTTTATCCGAAGTCCCGCTCCAGGGCGGCGGCTATCCTCTCGGCGGAGGCGGAGGCGCTGCCCTGTATCATCCGGGGCTTGCCGCCGCCCCGGCCGTCTATCAGGGAGTTGAGCTCCTTTGCCAGGCTGCGCAGGTCCAGGCTGCGGCTGCCCATGATATAGCGGTAGCCCTCCCCGTCGCTGCCGGAGAAGACGGCGGCTATGCCGGAGCATTTTTCCATAAGCAGGTTCACCAGCTCCCTCTGGGCCACCTCGTCCAGCACCCGGTCGAAGACGCAGATGTTCCCCTCCCTGTATTCCCGGGCGGCGGCCATATACCGCACCAGCTCCAGGCTCAGGGCGGCTATGTGCTCCTTGCTCCTCTGCTGCTCCCGGAGCAGCCGCTCCACGGCGGCGGCGGTCTCATGGCGCTTGGCGCTGAGGGCCTGGGATATGGCGGAGATGTTCTCCTGCTTCACCCGGTAGTCCCGGAGGGCCAGCATGCCGCAGGCCAGGTTCAGCCGCACCCCGCCCCGGTGGCGCTCCCAGTCCAGCACCTTGATGAGGCCTATCTCCCCGGTGTGCTGCACATGGGGGGCGCAGCAGGCGCAGCGGTCCGTGCCGGGTATCTCCACTATGCGCACGTTTTCCGTCAGCTCCAGCTTGCTGCGGTACTCCAGGCTCTTCAGCTCCTCCGGCTCCGGAAAAGTGCAGAGCACCGGAAGGTCGGCCCTCACCGCCCGGTTGGCCAGGGTCTCTATCTCCATGAGCTGTTCCCCGCTCAGCTCCCGGTCAAAGTCTATGGTGACGAAGTCCTCCCCCATGTGGAAGCCCACGTTCTCGCAGCCGTAGAGCTTGTGGGCAAGGCCGGAGACCACATGCTCCCCGGAGTGGTTCTGCATGCGGCTGAGGCGCTGCTCGGCGTCTATGTGCCCCTCCACCGTCTCCCCCGGGTCCAGGGGAATGTCGCAGTAGTGGAGTATCTCCCCCTCCTTCTCATGTACGTCCAAAACCTTTGCCGCCCCCAGGCAGCCGGTATCCGCCGGCTGGCCGCCGCCCTCGGGGAAAAAGGCCGTCCTGTCCAAAATAATGGCCGGGCCCTTGGGGGTGTTCCGGCAGTCCAGGACAGTGGCGCTGAACTCAAACAAGTGGCTGTCTTTATAGTATAGTTTTTCGGTAAGCATAACATCTCTCCTTTTATGCCTAGGATAACACCGTCGGCCCGGATACACAACAAGAAAAACCCGGGGCAGAAACCCCGGGTTTGAGTTAGTGCTTGTTATGATTTCCGGTATCAGGTGCCGGGCTTGCCCAGCATACGGAACATGTTCTTCTTGTAGGCCTCCACGCCGGGCTGGTCGAAGGGATTGACCCCGGACATGTAGCCGGAGATGGCGCAGGCCACCTCAAAGAAGCATACCAGGGCGGCGAAGCCCTCCTCGTTGCGCATGGGCACTTCGATTATCATATTGGGCACGCCGCCGGAGACATGGGCGTCCCGCACGGCGTCGGCGGCCACATGGCCCACCTCGGAGATATCCCGGCCGGCGATGTAGTTCAGGCCGTCGGTATCCTCCGCCTCATAGGGGAAGGTATAGGTGCGGCGGCTGTGGCTGAAGCGCACCACGGTCTCCATCAGCTTCCTGGGGCCGGACTGGATGAACTGGCCCATGGAGTGCAGGTCGGCGGTGTATTCCACGGAGGCGGGGAAGATGCCCTTGCCGTCCTTGCCCTCGCTCTCGCCGTAAAGCTGCTTCCACCACTCGGCCATGAAACGGAAGCTGGGCTCGTAGCAGGCCAGGATCTCTATCTCGTAGTCCTTGGCGTAGAGGTGCTGGCGGGCGGCGGCGTACTTCCAGGCGGGGTTCTCCGGGGACTGGAGGGAGAGGGCCTTCAGCTCCTCTATGGCCGCGTCTATGACCCGGCGCACGTCTATGCCGGCGACGGCCATGGGCAGCAGGCCCACGGCGGACAGCACGCTGAAACGGCCGCCCACATCGTCGGGCACCACGAAGGTCTCCCAACCCCGGGAGTCCGCCAGGGACTTCAGCACGCCCTTGTGGGCGTCGGTGGTGGCGAAGATGTGCTCGTCGGCCTTGTCGCCGTACTTCTTTTCCAGCAGCTCCCGGAAGATGCGGAAGGACACCGCAGGCTCCAGGGTGGTGCCGGACTTGGAGATGACGTTCACGTCAAAGTCCATCTCTCCCAGCCTATCCAGGGTATCGCAGAGGGTATCGGCGGAGAGCATGTTGCCCACGAAAAAGATCTGGGGATCATCCTTGCCGGGCAGGGGCTTGAGAAGCTCGATGGCTCCCCTGGCGCCCAGGTAGGAGCCGCCGATGCCCACCACCACCAGGGCCTTGGAGCGGCTGCGTATCTTCTCGGCGGTGGCGATTATCTCCTCCAGCTCCGTCTCCTTGATGCGCTGGGGCAGCTCCATCCAGCCGGTGAACTCGCTGCCCAGGCCGCTCTTCTCAATGAGCTTCTTGTGGGCAAGCCCTGCCAGGGCGTAGTCGGGGCCGGCGCTGGTGAAAAATTGAGCGGCTCCGGATAAATCTACTTTTACCATATTTCCTCATTTCCTCCTATGTATCTTGTAGTTTGCGCTCTTGTATACCTGCCTTTTATTATATACTTTTTCCCATATATTTCAACAAAAACTTAAAGCATCTACAGGGCGAAGAGGCTGGCCCCCAGGCGCTTGAAGAGCCCGAAGAAGCCCATTCTCTCCACGTCCGCCCCGGCGCAGAGGGGCACGCGGGCCACGGTCTCTCCCCCCAGGCGCACCGTGAGGCTGCCCAGCTCATCCCCCTGCTTCACCGGGGCCCGGACGCTGGCGGGCAGCTCCAGCTCAAATTCCGGCGTCTGGCCTTTTCCCTCCACCAGGGCATAGGCCCCGCCCCCATAGTCCAGGGCCACCCGCTCCGCTTTCCCCAGCTCCACCTTCAGCTCCGGCAGAGGCTCCTCCATGGTCAGCGGGCACAGGGAATAGTTGGCAAAGCCCACGTCCAGCAGGGTCTGGGCGTCCTTGTTCCGGCTGTCGCTGCTCTCGCCCCCCAGCACCACGGCGATGAACTCCAGCCCGTCCCGCTCCGCCGTGGCGGACAGGCAGTATTTGGAGGTGGAGGTGTAGCCGGTCTTCAGCCCCGTGCAGCCGGAATACCAGTGCACCAGCTTGTTGGTGTTGCTCAGCTCAAATTCCCCGCCCCGGATGCTGTCCATCCAGATGGTGGTGAAGTCCTTTATCATGTCGTGCTTTATAAGCTCCCGGGACATGAGGGCCACGTCATAGGCGGTGGTGTAGTGCTCCCCGTCGTCAAAGAGGCCGCTGCAGTTGGTGAAGTGTGTGTCCTTCATGCCCAGCTCCTTTGCCCGGCGGTTCATCCGCTCCACAAAGAGGCTCTCGCTGCCGCTGATATGCTCGGCCATGGCCACGGCGCAGTCGTTGGCGGAGACTACGGCTATGCACTTGAGCATGTCGCTGACGCTCATCTGCTCCCCCGCCTCCAGATACACGCAGCTGCCCCCAAAGGAGGCCGCCCGCTCGCTGGCGGTCACCGTGTCCTCCAGGCTCAGCTTGCCGCTCTCTATGTCCTCCACTATGAGCAGCATGGTCATCACCTTGGTGACGCTGGCGGGAAAGCGCCGCTCATAGGCGTTCTTCTCATATATGAGCTGCCCCGTCTCCTTCTCCATCAGCACCGCCGAGGGCGCCTGGATGCCTATGTCCGCGTCCTTCAGATAGGCCTCCCCATAGGCGCCCATGCCCGGCATGCAGAACATTAATGCAAATATGATTACAAAACAGAGTATAGATTTCATAGGCCCCTCCCTGCGGATATCTTGTTTGAGCCTATGTATTACAAAACGGTTCTATGAGTTGGTTTACATGATTATGAATATTTCGACAAAATCCGCAGCTTTATTCAAAATCCCCCTGCGGCCAGGATTCCCACAATCAAAGGAGTTTTTAACATTTCCAACAGGGTTTTCAACAAAAGCTTATGAATGTTTGTTTTTCCACGGCGCATTTTAGTTTACATAATGTGATTACAGCCTTTGTAACAGTTTTGCCAAAAAAAGTGCACAGAATTTACAGCTTAGTCATTGACGGCAGAGGGGAGGAATAGTAGAATTATAATGTTGGATTCAAATGCGGGGTTTCGGAGGGATTGTTTATGAGGCGACCTTTCAGATGGGACAAAAAGTATCTCTACTGGGGCATAACCGCCTTCTGCGTTATTGCTGCGGCCATAGTGTTTTACCTGGCCCTACGCTTCCTGCCCTCTCTGGGCTCGGCCCTGTCCACCCTCATGGGCATACTCAGCCCCTTCATCTGGGGCCTGGTGATATGCTATCTGCTGGCCCCCTTCATGCGCATAGCAGAGAGGAAGCTCTTTATCCCCCTTTCAAAAAAGCTCTACAAAAAGAGCAAGAAGAGCGACGGCTCCCGCTTTGCCCGGAGCATGTCGGTGCTGCTCAGCGAGCTGCTGCTGCTGGCCATACTCACCGCCCTGGTCTTCCTCATCATCCCTCAGATATACAGCAGCCTCCAGACCATGGTGGCCAGTTCCTCCATGTACATGGACACCGCCAGCCGCTGGCTCCAGCAGCTGCTGGAGGACTTCCCGGAGATAGAGCACTATGCCTCCCAGCTCTTCGGCGAGGTGAACACCAGCCTCATGAACTGGATACAGCAGACCGTGCTGCCGGAGCTGGGCAGCCTCATCTCCAACGTGACCTCCGGACTCTACTACCTGCTGCTGGGCATATATAACCTGGTCATCGGCATCATCGTCTCCGTCTATGTGCTCAGCAACCTGGAGCAGTTCGGGGCCAGCGCCAAGCGCCTGCTCTACTCCATCTTCTCCGTGGAGATGGCCAAAAAGATAATGGAGGGCCTGGACTTCACCGACCGCACCTTCATGGGCTTTATAAACGGCAAGCTGCTGGACTCCGCCATCATCGGCCTCATCTGCTACATTGTCTGCGCCATACTCCAGATGCCCTATGCCCTGCTGGTCAGCGTCATCGTGGGCGTGACCAATGTCATCCCCTTCTTCGGTCCCTTTATCGGGGCCGTGCCCTCGGCGCTGATAATCCTGCTGGTGGACCCCTTCAAGTGCCTTATCTTCATCATCTTCATCATCATCCTCCAGCAGCTGGACGGCAACGTCATCGGCCCCAAGATCCTGGGCAACTCCGTGGGCATCAACGGCTTCTGGGTGATGTTCTCCATCATCCTGGGCGCCGGCTTCTTCGGCTTCTGGGGCATGCTTTTGGGCGTGCCGGTGTTCGTGGTCATCTACGCCGCCATCAACAGCAGCGTCACCCGCAAGCTGAAAAGAAGCGACCTCCCCTGGGAGGCCGCCGACTACAGGGATATAGATTACATCGACCCGGTCACCTACCAGCCGGTGAAAAAGGACCGGGAGGATCAGACGTGAGCCAGGCGCTGCCGGGCGTCCTTCAGGCCGTCCCGCAGGGCGTATATGTCCTCCTCCGTGCTGAAACGGGAGAGGCCGATGCGTATGGCCCCGTCAATGACTTTAGGCTCCAGGCCCATGGCCTCCAGCACATGGCTCCGCCCGCCCTTCTTGCAGGCGGAGCTTTTTGATACGTAGACCTCCCGCTCCTCCAGGAAGTTCATCAGCACCTCGCTGCGCCAGCCGGGCAGAGATATGCTTAGGATGTGGGGCGCGCCGCCACCTATAACCACCAGCTCCGGTATCTCCCTCTGCAGCTCCTCTATTGCCAGGCTGCGCAGGGCGGCCATGCGCTCAGTATTCTCTTTAAAGCCCGACTTTGCTGCGGCACAGGCGGCGGCGAAGGCGGCTATCTGGGGCATGGCCTCGGTGCCCGCCCGGCGGCCCGACTCCTGGGAGCCGCCCAGAATAAAGGGCTTGAGCTTCAGGCCGTTTCTGATGTATAATGCACCTATGCCTTTGGGGGCGTGGATCTTGTGGCCGCTGATGCTTATCATGTCCGCCCCCAGGGACTTGGCCGTAAAGGGCAGCTTCATGAAGGCCTGCACCGCGTCGGTGTGGAGCAGGACCTGGGGGGCCGCTTTTTTAATGGCCCGGGCTATGGCGGCGATGTCCGTCACCGCCCCGGTCTCGTTGTTCACCAGCATCAGAGACACCAGTATGGTGTCCTCTCTCAGGGCCTCCAGCACCGACTGTACCGGAATGGCCCCGGTCTCATCGGGCCGCAGCCGGGTCACCTCATAGCCCCGGCGCTCCAGCTCCTCCAGAGATTTGAGCACCGCATCGTGCTCCACCATGGAGCTTATCACGTGCCGGCCACGGCGGTGCATCAGCTCTGCGGCATTCAGGATAGCCCAGTTGTCGCTCTCGCTGCCGCAGGAGGTGAAGACCAGCTCCTGGGGCGTGCAGCCCAGGGCCGAGGCCACCTGCTTTCGGCTGTCCTCCAGCAGGCGCTTGGCCTCCCGGCCCCTGGTGTGGGTGGAGCTGGGGTTGCCGTAATTTTCCGTCATGGCTTTCAAAGCCGCCTCCGCCGCCTCCGGGCAGACCTTGGTGGTGGCGGAATTGTCCAGATAGTGTTCCATTTCTATACACTCCATCCTTTTTCTATAGGAGACAATCATGAAATATATTATATCCACTCTTGGCTGCAAGGTCAACCAGTATGAGACTCAGGCCATGGAGGCCCTGCTGCGGCAGCACGGCCACAGTCCCGCCGCCCAGGGGGAGGCGGCCGACGCCGTGATAGTCAACACCTGCGCCGTCACCGCCGAGAGCGGCCGCAAATCCCGCCAGACCATACGCCGTCTGAAAGAGGCAAACCCCGGGGCCGTGCTGGCGGTCTGCGGCTGCTACTCCCAGATAAGCCGGGAGGAGGTCTCTGCTCTGGGGGCCCAGGTCATCTTCGGCGCGGCGGAGCGGAAAAAGCTGGTGGAAGCGGTGGAAAAGGCCGTGGAAGAGGGCGGGAGCTGCCTCTGTATAGACCAGCCCTTCAAGCGCCGGGACTTTGAACGCCTGCCCTCCGGGGCGGTGTCCGGCCGCACCCGGGCCATGCTGAAGATACAGGACGGCTGCGTCAACTTCTGCTCCTACTGCATAATTCCCTATACCCGGGGAAGGCTCCGCAGTCTGCCCATCCCCGAGGCGGTGGAGGAGACCCGGCGTCTGGCGGAGCAGGGCTACCGGGAGCTGGTGCTCACCGGCATTGAGGTGGCCTCCTACGGTCTGGATCTGCCGGGGCGCCCGACGCTTGCAGACGTGGTCTGCGCCGTGGCGGAGGCCGCAGGGGACATGCGCATACGCCTGGGCTCCCTGGAGCCCACGGTGGTGACCGAGGACTTCTGCCGCCGTCTGGCCGCCTCCGGCCGGCTCTGCCGCCACTTCCACTTGTCCCTCCAGTCCGGCTGCGACAGGACCCTGAAGGCCATGAACCGGAAATACGACACCGCCGGCTTCTACCGGGCCACGGAGCTGCTGAGGGAATACTTTCCCGGCTGCGCCATAACCTGCGACCTCATCACCGGCTTTCCCGGGGAGACGGAGCAGGACCACCGGGAGACCCTGGCCTTTATAGAAAAATGCGCCTTTGAGGGCATGCACATCTTCCCCTACTCCCGCCGTCCCGGCACCCCGGCGGACTCCATGCCCGGCCAGGTGGAAAACGCCGTGAAGGCCCGGCGGGCCCGCGAGGCCCAAGAGATAGCAGAGCAGATGCACCGGGACTTTCTCCGTTCCTGCATCGGCAGCCGCCTGAGCGTGCTCTTTGAGACTCAGGAGGAGGGGCTCTGGACCGGGCACAGTGACAGCTATGTGCTGGTGTCCGCCCCGGGGGAGGATCTCCGGGGACAGCTCCGGCAGGTTTTGGTCTCGGAAGTCCGGGGAGAGCAGCTTTTTGGGCACTTGGACGATTGACGAACCGATATCTAAAGAGTATTATATCTTGGAATTAACGAAGCACAGGAGATGATTTCGTGGCCAGAGAAAATATTTTCAACTTTTCGGCAGGTCCTTCCGTGATGCCCGTCCCGGCTCTGGAGCGGGCCAAAGAGCAGCTTATGGACTATGAGGGCAGCGGCATGTCCGTGATGGAGATGAGCCACAGGAGCAAGCTCTTCCAGGATATATTCGACCGCACCAAGCTCAGTCTCAAAGAGCTGCTGGGCGTGCCCGACAGCCACGATATCCTCTTTCTCCAGGGCGGCGCCACCCTGCAGTTTGCCGCCATACCCATGAACCTTATGGAGGGCGGCTGCGCCGACTACGCCGTCACCGGCAACTTCTCAAAGAAGGCCGCCGCCGAGGCGGAGAAGTACGGCAGGGTGCACATCGCCGGAGACAGCTCCGCCACCGGCTTTGACCGCATCCCCGCTCAGGAGGAGCTGAAGTTTACTGAGGGCGCCAAATACTTCTACTACTGCGGCAACAACACCGTCTACGGCACCGAGTGGCAGTATGTGCCGGAGACCTCCGCCCCCCTGGTGTGCGACATGTCCTCGGACATCCTGTCCTACCCGGTGGACGTGTCCCGTTTCGGCCTCATCTACGCCGGGGCCCAGAAGAACATGGCCCCCGCCGGGCTCACGGTGGTGATAGTGGACAAGGCCCTGCTGGGCCGGGAGCTGCCCTTCACCCCCCAGGTGATGAGCTACAAGGTGCTCTCCGAGCACGACTCCATGCTGAACACTCCCCCCTGCTGGTGCATATACATGCTGGGGCTGACCCTGGACTGGATAAAGGAGCAGGGCGGCCTGGAGGCCATGGACGCCCTGCGCCGGAAGCGGGCCTCCCTCCTCTACGACTTTCTGGACAACAGCCGCATCTTCAGGGCCAAGGCCCTGCCCGGCTCCCGCAGCTTCATGAACGTCACCTTCTCCACCGGTGACAAGGAGCTGGACGCAGAGTTTGTAAGCGGCGGCGCAGCCATCGGCCTGATGAACCTGAAGGGCCACAAGGTGGCCGGAGGCATGAGGGCCTCCGTATACAACGCCATGCCCCTGGAGGGCGTGGAAAAGCTGGTAAATTATATGAAGGAGTTTGAACTGAGCCATGTTTAAGATACGCACTATGAACGCCATTTCCCCCTCCGGCATAGAGGTGCTGGAGCAGAAGGGCTGCACCGTGGGCCCCGAAGTGGAGGACGCCCAGGCCTACCTCATCCGCAGCGCCGACCTCCACTCCGCCGTCCTGCCCGAGAGCCTGCTGGCCATAGGCCGGGCCGGCGCCGGCACCAACAATATCCCTATCCCCGCCTGCACCGAGAAGGGCATCGTGGTCTTCAACAGCCCCGGAGCCAACGCCGAGGCGGTGAAGGAACAGGAGATCTGCGCCATGGTCATGGCCTCCCGGGACGTGCTGGGCAGCATAGAGTGGGTCAAGTCCATAGCCGACCGGGGGGAGGAGATACCCGCCCTGGTGGAAAAGCACAAGTCCAACTTCGCCGGCCCCGAGCTGCTGGGCAAGACCCTGGGCGTCATCGGCCTGGGGGCCACCGGCTCCATGGTGGCCAACGCCGCCCTGGCCATAGGCATGGTGGTCTACGGCTACGACCCCTTCATGTCCGTGGACGCCGCCTGGCGTCTCTCCGGCAACGTCATCCACGCCGACAGCATAGACGATATCTACGCCAGCTGCGACTATATCAGCCTGAACGTGCCCTACAACAAGGGCACCCACTGCCTGCTGGACGCCGCCGCCTTCCAGAAAATGCGCAAAGGCGTGCGCATCTTCAACGAGAGCCGGGCCGAGGTGGTGGACGACGAGGCCATGTTTGAGGCCCTCAAGTCCGGCAAGGTGGGCAAGTACGTCACCGACTTTCCCAACCAGCTCATACTCAAGGCCCCCAATGTCATAGCCATGCCCCATCTGGGCGCCTGCACCCCCGAGAGCGAGGACCGCTGCGCCGTGATGGCCGCCCGGGAGCTCTATGACTACCTGGCCAACGGCAACATCAAAAACTCCGTGAACCTGCCCGACGTGTCCCTGTCCCGCATGGGCGTGTGCCGCCTGTGCGTCATCCACCACAACGTGCCCAAGATGATAAACCGCATCCTGGACCGCCTGGGGGCGGACGTGAACGTAGAGCACATGATAAACAAGCCCCGGGATAAATATGCCTACACCATGGTGGACCTGGGCAGCCCCATAGACCAGGCCACCGCCGACAGCATCCGCTCCATGGAGCACGTGCTGAGAGTGCGGGTCATCTGAGCCGCCGGGCTCTAAAGCCCCAGACAGGAAGCCCGCCGGGGAGGCGGGCTTGCTTTAAATCACCGTCTTTCGGGAGGGAGGTTTCCATGAATCTGTACGAGTCCGGGGAGATGTATCTGGAGAGTATCTACGTCCTCTCCCTGAAAAGCCCCTGCGTCCGCTCCATCGATGTGGGGGAATACCTGGGCTATTCCAAGCCCAGTGTCAGCCGGGCCATGAGCGCCCTGAAAAGCGGCGGCTATGTCACCGCAGACAAGGACGGCTCCCTGCACCTCACCCCCGCCGGTCTGGAGGTGGCGGAGAAGATATACACCCGTCACACCGTGCTCTCCGGCCTTCTGGAGCGCCTGGGGGTGGACGGCAAGACCGCCGTAGAGGACGCCTGCCGCATAGAGCACGTCATCAGCGACGAGAGCTTTAAGGCCATCCGGGAGCATGTGGAGAAGATGGCCGCCTCCGGCGAAGGCTGAGCCTGCCGCCGGGCGCGCCTTCCAAAGCTCCGTTTATTCTGTTATAAAAAGCGCCCCGCATGGAAAGGTAAAATTGCCCTTCCCCTGCGGGGTGTTTTTCTTTTTATCCGTGCTTTTCTCTCCACAGCTGCATACCGGCTCCCCCGGTCTCGCAGGGCCGGGCCTCGAAGCCGAAGCTGCGGTAGAAATCTTCCTTTCCTTTTGCGGCCACCAGGACTATCTTTATCCTCCAGCCCTCTCTCAGACAGCCGTCCACAAAGGCTATGCACCGCCCCACCAGCTCCCGGCCTATGCCCCGGTGCCGGTACTCCGGGCGCACCATCACGTCGGCCAGATAGGCGATATAGCCCTTGTCCCAGAAGACGCGGGCGCAGCCCACGGCCCTGTCCCCGTCCCGGCAGCTGACAATATAGTCCGAATTCAGAAGCCCGGCCCGGGCCTGCTCCGGGGCCAGGGGCTCCCAGTCCACCGCCCGGCGCAGCTCGGCGTATTCCTCCGCCGACAGGGTGTTTTCGTATCTCAGCATGTATCCTCCCCCGGCTCCCGGGCCTCACTCGAATTCTATGGTGGCAAAAGTTTTCTAAGCAGACTTGCTTATGGAATTCAGCTCAGGGTATCAGCATCATTTTCATTATTCAATAATATGGGCTATCTGATTTTTTATTGCCATGGTGTTAATAGAAAGGCGGATTTATTCCTCCTCAAGATCTCCACTCTCAATGATATCACGCAGATCGCAGAGGGCAACTCCGTCTTTTGTAAAAAAACGCCATCCATTCACATGAGCATTATCGGACCAGCCATACCTCTCTGTAAGAAGCTTGGCAGCAAGCCCGGTGACAGAGTATTTTTCGCTCTCAAACTCTATTTGATTTTTACTATCAAGTACCCGAGCAGTAATGGAATCATCATAAAGGAAGGAAATCTCTTCGCCTACATTGATCCGCAGCAATGCGAAAGAATTGTTAGACCGCTTTGTTCTACTCTCAGCAAGCTCTTGCTCCTGCGCCTGTCCTTCAGTAGGGACATACAACTTTAACTTGTCCTGATCACCCCTCAGAGCCGCTATATTTCTAAAAATACTATAAGCTCGTTCAGGAGAAATCTTGAAAAATTCCCGCTCCCGCATTCTTCCATTGTCAAGCTGCTCCCGGGCATGGAGAGAATCGTCAATCTGGTCAATAATGCTATGTATATTTTTTTCAACCATTGCCGGATTCTCCACCTCATAAACAGCGTAGCACCGAAATGAAAGGGGAATATTGGTCGGAGAATTGAGTTCATGCAATCTTTTCTCAATATCGTTGCGTCCTGTCATGCCAATCTTAACCCATCCTTCAAGGCATGGATTAGTTAGAATATATACAATTCCTTCTGACATAGTGTTATTCTCCATAAACACAGCATTGATACTCACTCGAATTCTATGGTGGCGGGGGGCTTGGAGGTCACGTCGTAGAGGACACGGTTGACGCCACGCACCTCGTTGACTATGCGCACGGAGATGCGGTCCAGCACCTCATAGGGGATGCGGGCCCAGTCGGCGGTCATGAAGTCGGAGGTCTCCACTGCCCGCAGGGCTATGGCGTAGTCATAGCTGCGGCCGTCCCCCATGACCCCCACGGAGCGCATGTTGGTGAGGGCGGCAAAGTACTGGCTGAGCATGGGCTCCAGGCCCGCCCGGGCTATCTCCTGGCGGAAGATGAAGTCGGCGTCCCGGAGCATGTCCAGCTTCTCCTTTGTTATCTCCCCTATGACCCGTATGCCCAGGCCCGGGCCCGGGAAGGGCTGGCGCAGCACCAGATACTCCGGCAGTCCCAGCTCCCGGCCCAGCTGGCGCACCTCGTCCTTGAAGAGCATGCGCAAGGGCTCTATTATCTCCTTGAAGTCCACGAAATCCGGCAGGCCGCCCACATTGTGGTGGCTCTTTATCACCGCCGCCTCCCCCTTGCCGGACTCGATGACGTCGGGGTATATGGTGCCCTGGACCAGATAGTCCACGGAGCCAATCTTTTTTCCCTCCTGCTCGAAGACCCGGATGAACTCCTCCCCTATTATCTTCCTCTTCTGCTCCGGCTCGGTGACCCCGGCCAGGGCCTTCAGGAAGCGCTGCTCCTCATTGCAGCGGACGAAGTTTATATCCCAGCGGGAGAAGGCCTGCTCCACCTCGTCCCCCTCGTCCTTGCGCATAAGGCCGTGGTCCACGAACACGCAGGTGAGCTGGCTGCCCACGGCTTCCGCCAACAGAGCCGCTGCCACGGAGGAGTCCACTCCCCCGGAGAGGGCCAGCAGCACCTTGCCGCCGCCCACCTTGGCGCGTATCTCCTCAATGGCCCGGCGCTTGTAGTCCGCCATGGTCCAGTCCCCCCGGGCGTGGCAGATATTGTACAGGAAGTTTTTCAGCATACCGCTGCCGTACTGGGTGTGCTTCACCTCCGGGTGAAACTGCACGCCGTAGAAGCGGCGCTTCTCGTCACAGATGCCCACGTTGGGGCAGGCCCCGGAACGGGCCACAAGGCGAAAGCCCTGGGGCACCTTGGCCATATAGTCCCCGTGGCTCATCCAGGTTATGCTCTGCTCCGGCAAATCCCTGAACAGGCTGCAGGAGCTGTCAAACCAGGTCTCGGTCTTGCCGTACTCCCGGGCGGAGTCGTCCTGGGCGGCGGTGACCAGGCCCCCCAGCTCCTGGCTCAGCAGCTGGCAGCCGTAGCATATGCCCAGGATGGGGACACCCAGCTCATATATGCCCCTGGCGGGGTGGGGGGAGTTTTCCGCATACACGCTGCCCGGGCCGCCGGTGAAGATGATGCCTATGGGGTCGAAGGCCTTTATCTCCTCCAGACTCATGTCGTGGGGCTTCACCTCGCAGTAGACGCTGCACTCTCTCACCCGGCGGGCTATGAGCTGATTGTACTGGCCGCCGAAATCCAGTATGAGGATCTTCTGCTTGTCCATGCTTTTTCTCTTCCTCGGTTCTTCTTATTTTGCTCCCGGCTCACTCCATCCAGCTGGGATAGAGGGGGTCGTTCCAGGAGAAGGAATAGGCGCTGTCCGCATATTCGCCGAACTGCTTGCGCAGCTCTATATACCTGGGGTGCTGCACGTACACCCAGGTGTCCAGGTTCAGGTCCACATAGCGCCAGTGGCCTTCCGTGGGGTCCCCGGCGGAGGTGTTTATCTCACAGTCGGGGATTATCTCCTGGAGCTCCTCCACCTGCTGCCGGTCCACCCGGGTCCAGCCGCCTATCCACAGCCGCTCCAGCTTCGTCAGGCCGAAGAGGGGGCTCAGGTCCAGCAGCTCCGCCTCGGTGAGGTTGCAGATGTTCAGATGCTCCAGGTTGGTGAGGTTCGCCAGTGGGCTGATATCGGTGATATAGGTGGTCTGTATCTCCAGGTATTCCATCTTGGTGCAGCCGGCTATGGGGCTCAGGTCGCTGAACCAGTCCATGGCCAGGATGCACACCTCCAGGTCCGGCATGTACTCCAGGAAGGACACGTCGCTGAGATACTCGTTATGGCCCAGATCCAGGTATTTCACCTTGGTGCAGTATTTCAAGGCCTGGGAATTCTCGGGAGTCAGCATGCCCCCCACCGAGGGCTTGGAGGCCAGGATGCGCTCCACGTCCGTGCGCACGCTGTAGCAGTCCCCAAACCAGACCCGCCAGACCACTTCCACATCGGGGAACTGGTCCCT
Source organism: Candidatus Limivicinus sp. (assembly GCA_048417135.1). Taxonomy (GTDB): domain Bacteria; phylum Bacillota; class Clostridia; order Oscillospirales; family Oscillospiraceae; genus Limivicinus. The sequence continues at coordinate 16,613 of DBFSDV010000035.1, forward strand.
TATGGAGGCCATCTCCTCATTGCTCAGTCCGCAGCTGTCCATGTCCAGGTACTCCAGCTCCGTCAGGCAGCGCAGGGCGGCCTTTACCTCGGCTCCCCCGTCCTCCACCTGGATATACTTCAGGTCCAGAGACTTGGTGTCCAGGGAGACCTCCACTCCGTACACGTCCCCGAAGTAGCTTATCTTCAGCTCCGGGAAGGCCTCCCGGATGGCCGCCACGTCCTCCCAGCCGAAGTCCTCCCGGCTCTTGCCCAGCTCTATGCTGCTGAGGTTGGGCAGGCAGGAGGCCGCCTCTATCAGGGCGTCCACGTCCTCATGTTTCAGCTCCGTCATGTTCAGAGCCGCTATCTCGTTAGTGACGCTGCTGCCGTTGGGCAAAGGCACCGTATAGCGCACGGAGATCTCCGGGTGGGCCTGGGCCCAGGCGTATATCTCCTTATAGCAGTCGCTGCCCCGCAGGTCCGCCGCCGTCAGGCCCTCCAGCTCGTCCAGCTTGGACAGCTCGTCGGCGGTGATGACCATGGTAACGCTCAGGGCATCCGGCTCCACCGTGCCCGAGGCGAATTCCATGGGCGTAGGCTCCGGGCCGCTGATTATCCGCTGGCAGCCCGCCAGACCCAGCACCGTCGCCAGGGCGGCGGCCATTATAACTATGAATATCATCTTCTGCATTTTCCTACCTCGTCTCAAAAAGGACTCCCCGTTTTTCCCGCGGCTTGCTCCCTTACTCAATTCCGTACACTTCCTTGCCGAACATGCCCGCATATTCCGCCGGGGCCTCGTCCCCGCACTTGGGGTCCAGCCAGTAGAAGCTGTACTCCTGATAGTTGTAGCCCAGCTGCTCCCTCAGCAGCTCGTGGCGGGGCACCCAGTAATACTTGGGTATCTCCGGGTCGTAGGCGGAATAGCGCCAGGCCTCCCCGTGGGGGTCATAGGTGGTGGTGTTTATATCGCAGTTGGGCAGAGCCGCCTTCAGCTCTTCCACCTGCTCCTCCGGGATGGGGGTGTTGCAGCCTATCCACAGCCGCTCCAGCTTCGTCAGGCCGTAGAGAGGCGAGGCGTCGGTTATGTTCTCCTGGTTGCAGATGTTCAGATGGGCCAGATTCGTCAGCCCAGCCAGGGGGCTCAAATCGCTTATCTGGGTCTCCTGTATCTCCAGATACTCCATCTTGGGGCAGTTGGCCAGGGGGCTCAAATCGCTTATGTTGGTCATGGCGATTATCAGCACCTCCAGCTCCGGCATGGAGGCCACGAAGGACAGGTCGCTGAGATCGTCGTTATGGCCCAGATCCAGATACTTCAGCTTGGTGCAGTACTGGAGCACGGACGCATCGTATATCATGCCCCCCACCGTGGGCTTGGAGGCCAATATTCTCTCCACGTCCGTGCGCACGCTGTAGTTCTCGCCGAACCAGATGCGCCACACCACTTCCACATTGGGGTTCTCGTCCCGTATCTGCGCCATGGCCTCGTTGGACACTCCGCAGTAGTCCATGTCCAGATATGTACAATTTCTCATGAGGGGCAGTATCTGCCGTATCTCCTCCCCCTCGTCGGATATCTCGGTATGGTTGAAGTCCAGGCTCTCGGCGTTCAGGTTCAGCTCCTGGCCGTAGAGGCTGAAACTGTAATCCAGCACCGCATTGGGACAGGCCTTGGCCAGCATGGAGATATCGTCCCAGCCGAGGCCGCTTTCGCTCTGGCTGCCCAGCTTCACGTCCTTCAGTTCCGTCAGGCAGGCCAGCACGGCCGCGGCCTCCGTCAGCTGCTCCGGCTCCGGGCTCAGGCCGCTCAGGTCCACGCTCACGGTGTCCGGCTCTATGCTCTGGCCCAGCAGGTCCAGGGTGAAGTCAAAGGTCGCCTCCGGCAGGGCCACGCGCAGCGTCGCCACATCCTCCAGGGTAAGGCCCGAGCCCTCGCCCCCCACCTTGCCCAGGGTGACGTTCTGCAGCTGGGGCAGGCAGCCGAGGGCTTTGGCCGCCTCCTGGGCCGTGCCCGCCGGCAGGCCGGACAGGTCCACGGCGGTGGCACCGTTGTCATATACGCTGCCGTCGGGCAGGGTCACGGTATATTTCACGCTCACCTGGGGATTTTCCCGGGCCCAGGCGGCGATCTCCTCATAGCAGCTGCTGCCGCTGAAGTCGGCGTATTCCAGCTTGTCAAAGAGGTACAGGTACTCCGTCTCCCCGCTCTCCAAAACTGCGGTGAGGGACTTGGAGTCCACCTCGTAGCGCCCGGAGGAGAGCTGGACCTTCACGGTGCCGAACAGGGGCCGCGCCGAGCCGTCCCCCTCCCGCACTGGGCCGGAGAGGCACAAAAAGGCCAGCAGCACCACTCCCAGGACTCCAACGAATATCTTTATTCCTTTTCCAGCTCTCATCCCAACGCCTCCAGAAGGCCAAACGCATTTGCCGATAATAAAAACAGTATATCATCATGGTTTTTTATTTGCAATAAAATTTGCCTTTTGCGGCTCCCCCGCAAAAGGCCGAAAAGCAAAAGCAGGCCGAGAGTTCCCTTGGGAAGCTCTCGGCCTGTTTTGTTCAATAGGGTAAAGCTTTCAAACTGCCGTCAGAAGTCGCTCAGGCTCATGCCGTCGTCAATGACTATCTCCTCGTCGACAGGCTCTTCGGTGACCGCCGGAACGAACTCGGACAGATAGGCCTCCTCAGGCAGCCCGGCCAGATAGGCGGGCAGGTTGATGATGGGGCCGTCCATGCTGTAGGGCAGGGGGATGGTATAGGTGACGGGGGCCTCCTCGTCGCCGCCCTTCTCCCGGGTGATGATAAGGGTGACGGTTATCTCCTGGCCTATCTGGGTGGCGGAGGTGCGCTCCCCCTCATAGAGCTTGGAGATGGCGTCGCCGTCGGCATTGTCCCCCACGTGGACTTCTATCTTATAGGGGGATTCGTAAGCGGTCCCCTGGTACTCCAGAGGCTTGTTGTCAAAGTAGACCGTGTGGCCCCGGCCGACAAGCATCATGACTGCGGCAACGGCTACCAGCACAAGAATCAGCAAAAGCTGGAAAACGAGTCTGCGTCTTTTCATTTTGCGCTGGCCTCCTCTTCCTTCTGGGCCTGGGCCAGCAGGTGGCCGGTCAGGCTCTTGACCCGGCGTTTCCTGGTCTCATACATGATAAGGGCAACGGTGATAACGCCGTAGGAGACAAAGGTGCGGAAATACTCGCCTATCATGGAGTCGCCGGTGATGGCGGTGCCCGCCTCGGGAGCCAGGATGAACATCATGTGGAACAGGATGACGCCCAGGAAGGCATTGCCGATGGAGGCCCTCTCCACGGAGGCTCCGCCCACCAGCAGCGCCGCTATGCTGAAGGTGCCGATCTGCATATGGGCAGAGTAGGTGGGGAAGTTGCCCAGGTTCTGCAGATAGATTATCATGCCGAAGCCGGCCACCACAGTGGATATGACGATGGCTATGATACGGGTGCGGTCCACGTTTATGCCCGCATCCCGGGCCACATCCATGTCCTGGGCCACGGCCCGCATGTCCTGGCCCAGCTTCGTGCGCCTAAACCAGATTATGAACAGGCACAGCACGCCGATGATGAGGAAAGTGAGCACGGGTATCTTGACTCCGTTCACGTTTATGGCCAAAAGGTTATCCAGATACTGGCGCATGCTCAGAAGGCTGACGGTGTTGCGCACGCCATAGCCTCTGGGCAGCTTCAAGCTGGCATGGACGATGGGGATGATGGGCCCCATCAGAAATAGCACCACCAGCTGGTAGACGCCGTTCATAAAGTAGGAGATAAAGTAGCTGGTTATCATCTCCCGGCCCTTGGCCTTGTTCAGCAGGTTGCCGCAGAACACGCCCAGGAGGATGGAGATGGGTATGGAAATGATCATGGCCAGGATGATGCCGGGGATGCCCCATATCTGCCAGTCCACCACCAGGATGAGGGCTATCTCGCCGGCCATGGCCCCCAGGGTCATGCCGAAGTTGAGGCCCATGCCCGCCATGATGGGGATGAGCAGGGCGAGGATAAGGAAGGTATTGCGGCCCATTCGGGTGATAAGCTCATTGATAAGGTAGGAGGGAGAATATCCCGCCAGAGGGAAGCAGATCGCGCAGATAAGCACGAACATTATGGGGACGGAGTTGTCCTGCAGCAGCCGCTTCAGGCTGAATTTTGTACGCTGTTTCTGCTTCATTTTGCACCCCCCTTAACTTTGCGGGTCAGTGCGTAGACTATCATTCCGTTGGAGACGATGATGCGCACGACCTCGCTCACGTCCATGTGTATCATGGCAGTCAGCACCGTGGGTGTGAGAGTGACCACGCTCTGGAAGAGGATGGTGCCGATTATCACGTTGGGTATGGACGCCTTGTTCACTGCGGCGCCGCCGATGAGTATGGCCGCCACCGTGGGCAGGGTCATATTATTTGGCGCCATATACAGCTGCATGAAGCCGAAGCCCTGCTGATACACCAGGATGCCCACGGCTCCAAGCCAGGTGGACATGACCACGGACAGCAGGCGCATCTTGTCCACGCTGATGCCGGAGGCCCGGGCAAACTGGGGGTTGGAGCCCACGGCCGTCATTGCAGTTCCGGTCTTGGTATGTAAGAATGCCCACATGGCAAAAGCCAGCAGCGCAAAGAACAGCAGTGCGCCGGTGGGGAAATACAGGCCCTTATCCGGGGCGATGGGTATGGCCAGGAAGTTGGCCAGCGTCCCGCCGTAGAAGCCGTCCAGGGAGATGGTGGTACGCAGGCCCTGGCCGGACAGGCCCCAGACCATGGTGGGGCTGGTGTAGGGCAGCAGCAGCCACATCATGCACATGAAGGAGATGGAAGCCAGGCCCACATAGGTGGCTATCATCATCTCGCCGCCCTTTATCCGGTTCAGCAGCCAGCCGTAGCCGCCGCCGGCCAGAAGGGCAAAGGGGGTGGCCAGCAGTATGGCCATGAAAAAGCTGGTGTTTCCGGTAAAGCCCAGCTGTATGGACAGGGTGCCCCCCAGCAGCCCGGCTATGATGCCCAGAGGGATACCGAAGTTCAGGCTGCAGCCGGAGTGTATCATGGGTACCATGGCCAGGACCAGCACGGCGTTCCAGCTGAAACGGTTGATGACGTTGCCTATCTGCATGGTCAGATCGGCGCCCACCAGGGGTGCCATGATGAACAGCAGCAGCACGAAGCAGGTGATTATCAGCCGGGGCAGGCCATACCTGTCCAACAGGTCTTTGACCCTGTTTTTCTTTTCTAATGTATTCTCCATGATTTCCTCCTTATACCACCTGGCTGACCATCAGCGTACCGAAAGCCTCGGAGGACTCGGTGGCCGGCAGGATGCCGGCGATGCGCCCGCCGGAGACTATGGCGATACGGTCGCAGGACTGGCGCAGCTCCTCCAGCTCGGAGGAGATGATCACCACGGTGACCCCATATTCCCGGTTGAAGCGCTTCAAAGCCTCCAGCACCAGGGCCTTGGCCCCTACGTCAATGCCCCGGGTGGGCTCGGAGACGAAGAGGAACTTGGGCTGCAGGGCAAAGGCCTTGGCCAGGCACACCTTCTGCTGGTTGCCGCCGGAGAGCTCTTTCGCCTTCTGCTTGGAGCCGGTGCACTTTATCTGCAGCTCGTCTATATACCGCTGGGTCACGTCGCGGATGGCCCGCTCGTCCCGCCAGGAGAAGGGGCCTATCTTCTTGAGGAATTTGTTGTGTATCTGCATGGCGGAGAAGGCCACGTTCCACTCCAGGGACTCGTCCAGCAGCAGGCCCACCCCACGGCGGTCCTCGGAGACGAAGGCCAGAGAGGCGTCCAGACACTTCCTGGGGCTGTTGAGGGGTATGGGCTTGCCCTCGAACTCCACCGTGCCGCCCGCTTCATACAGGCCCATGATGCCGTTGGGGATGCCCAGCTTGCCCTGTCCCGCCAGGCCGCCGATGCCCAGTATCTCCCCTTCCTTGATGTCCAGGTCTATATTGCGCACCGTCTCGCCGGGCATGTCCACCCACAGCTTGCGCACGGACATGATGGGCTTTGCGTCGGGGAGCTCCCTGGCCTCGTTGACGGCGGAGGTCTCCACCTTCCGGCCCACCATCCAGCGGGTTATCTCGGGGATGTCTATCTCCTTGGCCGGACTCTCCTTCACCACATAGCCGTCCCGCATGACCACCACCGTGTCGCACACGGACAGTATCTCCTGGAGACGGTGGGTGATGAATATGACTGCGATCCCCTGGGCCGACATGCTGCGGATGGAGGAGAGCAGTGACTCGGCCTCCTTCTCGGTGAGCACGGCGGTGGGCTCGTCCAGTATCAGCAGCCGCAGGTGCTCCTTGCTCAGCTCCCGGGCGATCTCGGTGAACTGCTTGTGGCCCACGGGCATGTCGCTGATGACCATGTCGGCGTTTATTTTGACGCCCATTTTGTCTATGGCCTTGTCGGCGCTCTGGGCGATGGCCTTGTAGTCCAGAGTGTCCAGCCGGGGCCCAAAGATCTCGGAGACGACGTTCCGTTTGGTGGGCTCCCGGTTCAGGAGGATATTCTCGGCGGCGGTAAAGCCGGGTATCAGGGAGAACTCCTGATGCACCATGCCTATGCCCGCTGCCAGCGCCTCAAAGGGGGTGGAGAAATTGACCGTCTGACCGTCAAGCCGTATCTCCCCCTCATAACCGCCCGTGTCCCGGATCACATCCATGCCAAAGAGGATCTTCATCAGCGTGCTTTTACCGGCTCCGTTCTCCCCCACCAGGCCCAGCACCTCGCCGGGTCTCAGGCTGATGTTGATGTCGGTGAGCACCTGGTTGCCGAAGAAGTCCTTCTTGATATTGCGCATTTCCAGCAAGGGCCCCTTGTTTTTTTCCATCGTGTTTTTCTGCACCTCTCTTGCTTTGAAAACAGCAGGGGGAGAATGCCTCCCCCTGCTGCTTGAGTGAATCTTTTGAGAAATTTATCAGGCGGTAGTGAAGTACTCCTCGGGCACCTCAATGGAGGTGGAGCCCATGTAGTAACCGGGATCGCCCATGATGTAGGTGTCCTGGTACACCAGGAAGATGTTCTCGGCCTTCACGCCGGTGGTGGCGTTGGTGTAGCCGGAGCCGTTCCACTCAGCGCCGGGAGAGAACACCTCGTAAGCCTTTGCGATATCGTCCATATCGGTCAGGTCGCTCTCACCCTTGATGACGTTCATGGCGTGCTGGGCCAGACCGGCGGAAGTGGTGTAGCCGTAGGAGTAAGCCCAGGTGCCGAAGCGTCCGGCTCCGCCGGCTTCAACAACGGCGCTCTCCACCTTGGCAAGGATCTTCTCAAAGTCTCCGGCCTCTTCGGTCAGGTCAAGACCCAGAGCTCCGGGGTAGCCCATCAGAGGAGAGGGCAGGTCGGCCTCGATGAAGTAGCCGCCGTACTCGAACAGCTGCTTGAGCAGAGGCTCGGTGTGAGCGTCGTTGGTGCAGAAGTAGGCGGTCTGGGTGCCGTAGGTCTGGACCCACTCAGGCACCTTCTCCAGGATGTAAGCCTGAGCGCCGGCGATACCCACGTCAGAGGTGGGGTCGGGAGCGGTCTCCTGGTGGAAGGTCATGCCGAACTCCTCGCAGGCCTTCTGCATGACTGCTACACGGCGGCTCATGGTCTCATAAGCCATGTGACGGGGGAAGGAGATGTGCACAAAGTCGGTGCAGCCCAGCTCATGGGCGGTGCGGATGATCAGGTAGCCGCGGGCAACAAAGTCGTTGTTGCACACCAGGTCGGCAGCTGAGCCGATCTCGGGCAGGTCCTCATGGGCCTCACCGGCAATGCAGATAATGTCGGGGCGGCGCTCCTTGACCTGGCGGAATGCCTCAGTGGTGCCGGGCACAGCCTGGTTGACTATAATGGCCTTCATGTCGGGATCGTCGGCCAGGCCGGCAATCTTCTGGATGGTGGTCTCGACCTCATCGGTGAAGTTGTCGGGGTAGGTGGCCAGGACCACACGGTCCTCGCCGTACATGGCCTGGAAGGCCTCGGCGCCGCGGCGATCGTCCTCAGACTGAGACACGGTACCGGTAACTATACCAATCTTAAAGGTGTCGCCTTCGTCGGAAGCAGCTTCGCTGTCCTGGGAGGCGGTGCTGTCCTGAGAGGCGGACGGGGTGCTGCTGTTTCCGCAGGCAGCCAAGGTCAGCAGCATAGCTACTGCCAGCAGCAGGGTGATCAGTTTTTTCATTCTTTCCTCCTGTTTTGTAGTGAATTTAACTAGCGGTGCCCTTTATTCTACCAGATATTCATAAATTGTCAATACTAATTCCTGAAAAGCCTGAAAATCCTTGTTTTTTCGCCAGTATTGGTATCCCGGTATACCGAATTTCGACCCTGCCGAAATCGGTATTGGGAGCCGCTCCCCGTGGGGGGGAGCGACGAACACATCGGAAACTTCTCCGTTCTGATTTTTATTTCAATCCGCGCTCCCCGTGGGGGGAGCGACTCCGGCCAGGCACTTTTCATCGTGCCCACGGCTGGGATTTCAATCCGCGCTCCCCGTGGGGGAGCGACTCCATGTCACCACCAATTGTCCATTATCGTTTATTATTTCAATCCGCGCTCCCCGTGGGGGGAGCGACCAGCAATTCGGGCCAGTTACTTTCCACTTGATCTATTTCAATCCGCGCTCCCCGTGGG
>DBFSDV010000036.1:0-11863 GCA_048417135.1 Candidatus Limivicinus sp.
ACGGCTGGTGCGGCAAGGGCGTGTCCCTGCGGGCCAAGGGCCTGGGGGCCAAGGTCATCGTCACCGAGACCGACCCGGTGCGGGCCCTGGAGGCCGTCATGGACGGCTACGAGGTGATGCCCATGGCCAAGGCCGCGGAGCTGGGCGACCTGTTCATCACCGTCACCGGCTGCAGCGGCGTCATCACCAAGGAGCATTTTGAAGTGATGAAGGACGGAGCCATACTCACCAACGCCGGCCACTTCGACGTGGAGGTGGACATGGCGGGACTGGAGAAGCTGGCCGTGGAGAAATATGAGGCCCGGCACAACATAGAGGGCTATGTATTGCCAAACGGCAAGACCCTCTTTGCCATCGCCCAGGGCAGGCTGGTGAACCTGGCCGCCGGAGACGGGCACCCGGCGGAGATAATGGACATGAGCTTTGCGGTGCAGGCCCTCAGCGCTGCCTACCTGGCAGAGCACCGGGGCGAGCTCCTGCCCGGGGTCATACCCGTGCCCAGGGAGCTGGACGAGGCCGTGGCCCGGCGGAAGCTTAAGGCCATGGATGTGGAGATAGACTCCCTCAGTCCGCAGCAGCAGGAATATCTCGGGCTGTGAATGCCCTTTAACTTACACCGGGGGTGATGAATCTTGGACGAGATGGAAAACAACGAACTCATGGACTTTGAGGCCCTGCAGGAAAAGCGCAGCGACGAGCTCACCGAACTGTTGGACAAGCGGGACATGAAGCAGCTCCAGCGGCGCATGGAGGAAATGAACGAGTTCGACGTGGCGGAATTCCTCACCCAGATAGAGGACAACCGCATGCCCATGGTGTTCAGGCTTCTGTCCAAGGAGACGGCGGCGGACGTTTTCGCCAACTTTGAAGCCCCGGAACAGGAGCGGATAATAAACTCCATCACCGACTCGGAGCTGGCGGGGATAATCGAAGAGCTGTACGTGGACGACGCGGTGGACATGATGGAAGAGATGCCCGCCAACGTGGTCAAGCGTATAATGCGGGCAGCCACCCCAGCCACCCGCAGCCTTATAAACCAGTATCTCCGCTATCCGGAGAACTCCGCCGGCAGCATCATGACCTCGGAGTTCGTGGACCTTAAAAAATACATGAACGTGCGGGAGTCCATTGCCCGCATACGGCGCATAGGCGAGGACAAGGAGACCATCTACGTCTGCTTCGTCATCTCCGCCGACAGGAAGCTGGAGGGCATAGTCACCGTCAAGGATCTGCTGTTGAACGACGACGACACCATCATCGAGGACCTGATGGACAGGAACGTGATCTTCGCCTCCACTACCGAGGACCAGGAGAGCGTCTCGGAGAAGTTCTCCGACTACGACCTGATGGCCCTGCCGGTGGTGGACACCGAGGGCCGCCTGGTGGGCATAGTCACCGTTGACGACATCATAGACGTCATGGAGCAGGAGGCCACGGAGGACTTCGAGATCATGGCCGGTATCCTGCCCTCGGACAAGCCCTATTCCCGCACCGGCCCCACGGAGATGTGGAAAAACCGCATACCCTGGCTGATGTTCCTGATGCTCTCGGCCACCTTCACCAGCATGATACTCACCAGCTTCGAGCAGATGCTGGCGGTCCAGGCGGGCCTGGTGGCCTTCATACCCATGCTCATGGGCACCGGCGGCAACTCCGGAGCCCAGGCCTCCACCGCCGTGATACGCAGCCTCTCCATCGGCGACACCGAACCCAGAGACGCCCTGAAGGTCATCTGGAAGGAGTGGCGGGTGGCGCTGCTGTGCGGCCTGTCCCTGGCGGCGGTGAACTTCATCAAGATGCTGCTGGTGGACAGCTGGCTGCTGCACAACGCCAACGTCACCGTCCTGGTGGCGGCCACGGTGAGCCTGTCCATAGTCTTTATCGTGATGTTCGCAAAGGTGGTGGGAGCCATGCTGCCCCTTATCGCCGAGAAGGTAGGCGTGGACCCGGCGGTGATGGCAAACCCCCTTATATCCACCGTCACCGACGCCGTGTCCCTGCTCATATATATCTATATCGCAAAGCTCATTCTTAACATTTAAGGAGCCCCGCCCATGGAAGTTTCAGCCCTCATACCCAAAATGACCATATTCGTGGTTCTGATGGTCATCGGCTATCTCTGCGCCAAGACCAATTTCGCCGGGAAGGAGTTTACCCGGGACGCCAGCAAAATGGTCATAAACGTGTTCATGACCGCCACCATAATAAACTCCGTCCTGGTCACCGACGCAAGGCTCAGCGGAAAAGAGCTGGCCGTGGTCATGCTGGCGCTGTGCATCGCCATTGTGGTGGGCTGGATACTGGCCGCCGCCGGCTGCCGGGTCATGGGCCTGGGGGAGAGGGCTCCCCTCTTTGAACTGCTCATAGGCGTGATGAACAACATGTTCATAGCCCTGCCGGTGGTGGAGGCCCTCTTCGGCAGCGAGGCCGTTTTTTACTGCTCCCTGTCCTGCATCCCCTTTAACGTGATACTCTACACCTACGGCATCTACCGGCTGCAGGGCAAAGGTGGCAAGGGCGGCTTTCGGATAAAGGATATCTTCAGCGTGCCGCTGCTGGCCACAGTGGTGGCCCTGCTCATCTTCCTTACCCATCCGCCGGTCCCCGGCGTGCTCCAGGAACTGGCCGAGTCCATGGCCGCCGCCACCATGCCCCTGAGCATGATAGTCATCGGCTCCTCCCTGGGCTCCGTGGGATTGCTGGACGCCTTTAAAAACTGGAAGCTGTACATAATGTGCCTTATCCGGCTGCTTATCTGCCCGCTGCTGGTGTGGCTGCTCCTGGGCTTCGTGACGGAGGACATCGTCTTGAAAGTCACCTCCACCATCATCGCCGCCAGCCCCAGCGGAGTCATAGTCTCGGTACTGGCCATCCAGTATGACAGGGACGCCGTGTTCACTTCCGAGGGCATACTGCTGTCTACCGTTTTCTCCATGGTGACCATTCCCCTGGTCCTGTATATGATAGTCTAGGAGGTGCCGCAGCGTGCATATCCCCCAGGGCGCAAGCCAGACCATAGACATCCTCAGCTTTGACGAGGCCCTGAAGCTCTCCGGCAGAGGCGAGGATTACGACAGCGAAAAGTGGCTGTATGTGCCGGATTTCTACACTGAATACCGTTATATCCTGGGCACCCGGGGCAGAAACCCCCTTATCTGCATAGGCATAAACCCCTCCACCGCCCGGCCCGACGATTTGGACAACACCCTGAAATCCGTCTCCCGCATCGCCGCCGGCAACGGCTACGACAGCTGGATAATGTTCAACGTCTATGCCCAGCGGGCCACCCGCCCCGACGACATGGACCGGGAGCTGAACATGCGGCTCCACCGGGAGAACATGGCCGCCTTCCGCTACATACTTCAAAACGTAGCCCCGGGAGTCTCCCCCGCCGTATGGGCCGCCTGGGGGGCCATCATTGAAAAGCGGCCCTACCTGCCCGGCTGCGTCCGGGATATGGTGGAGCTGGGTCAGCAGTACGGCGCCCGCTGGCTCCGGGCCGGGAAATGCTCCCTCAAGGGCCACCCCCACCACCCCCTGTACTTGCGCAAAGACGAGAAGACCGTGGACTTCGATATAGAAAATTATCTGGAGGGATTAAAATGCCAAAGCTCGCCGTCTGTCAGCTGAGGACCGAACTGGACCAGGAACAGACCATGGACAAGGCCCGCAGAATGATAGCCCGGGCCGCCGAAAACGGCGCCGACATCGTGGTGCTGCCGGAGATGTGGAACTGCCCATACTCCAGGGAATATTTTAAAAAATACGCCGCCCTGGGCCACCATAAAGCGGTGGAAGCCATGTCCCAATGGGCCGCCGAAAACGGAGTGCTGCTGGTGGGCGGCTCCGTGCCGGAGACCGACGAAGGCAGCATATACAACACCTGCTTTGTATTTGACAACTGCGGCAGGCAGATAGCCCGTCACAGGAAGGTACATCTCTTTGATGTGGATCTGCCAGGCATGAAGTTCAGAGAATCGGCCACTTTCACACCCGGAGAAAAAATCACCGTATTCGACACCCCCTTCGGCAAGATGGGCTGCGCAGTCTGCTTTGACCTGCGCTTCCCGGAGCTCTTTCGAGCCATGGCGATAAGAGGAGCAAAAATAATATTTCTCCCCGCACAGTTTAATACCTCCACCGGCCCCGCCCATTGGGAGCTGTCCCTGCGCATGAGGGCCGTGGACAACGAGCTGTTTATAGTGGGGGCTTCTGCCGCCCGCTACGAGGGCTTCAGCTATCCCTGCTGGGGTCATTCCACCGTATGCGACCCCTTTGGACAGGTGATATCCACCTGCGACGAGACCGAGCAGATACTCTACAGCGATATCGACTTGGGCAAAGTGGACGAGGTGCGCTGCTCCCTGCCCACCTTCCTGCATCTACGCCGGGATGTCTACACCGTGGCGGAGTGAGCTATGGGCATTAGAGAATATATAGCAAGCTACCGCCCCTTCAATGAGCAGGAGCGGCGGGACAAGGCAGTTATTCTGGATTTCCTGGACAACAACGGCGACGCCTTCCTCCGCAGCAATCTCGTCGCCCACATGACCGCCTCCGCCTGGATAGTGAACCCGGAGCGCACAAAGACCCTGCTGGTCTACCACCGCATTTTCGACTCCTGGTCCTGGACCGGGGGCCACGCCGACGGTGAGGAGGACCTGCTGGCGGTGGCCCTGCGGGAGGTGCGGGAGGAGACGGGGGTGAAGGCTCCCCGGCCCGTCACGGAGGATATCTATTCTCTGGAGGTACTCACCGTGGATGGCCACGAGAAGCACGGGGAGTATGTACCCAGCCACCTGCACATGAACGTGACCTATCTGCTGGAGGCCGACGAGAGCGAAACTCTCCACATCTGCCGGGAGGAGAACAGCGGCGTAGCCTGGTTCTCCCTTGACGAGGCCCTGGCCGCCTCCACCGAGCCCTGGTTTGTGGAGCGGATATACAAAAAGCTGAACGAGAAATTGAAGACAATATAGCGGATACGCAAACAGCGCCGGGACCATTGCCGTCCCGGCGCTGTTTGCGCATTAAATAGGTCTTTTCAGTTGTTGACTCTGTCCTTGATCTCCTGGGTGACCTTAGCAGCAAAGTCCTCAAAGGGCATTGCGCCCATGTCCACGCCGGCTCTGGTGCGCACGGCCACGGCTCCCGCCTCGGCCTCCCTGTCGCCCACCACCAGCATGTAGGGTATCTTCTGCATCTGGGCCTCACGGATCTTGTAGCCTATTTTCTCGTTGCGCAGGTCGGTCTCCACCCGCACGCCCAGGGCGTTGAGCTTCTCCGCCACTTCCTTGGCGTAATCGGCGGTCCTGTCGGTTATGGGCATGACCTTCACCTGCACCGGGGAGAGCCACACGGGGAAGGCCCCGGCATAGTGCTCGGTGATGACGCCGATGAAGCGCTCGATGGAGCCAAAGACCACCCGGTGTATCATCACGGGGCGGTGCTTCTCCCCGTCGGCCCCGGTGTACTCCAGCTCGAAGCGCTCAGGCAGCTGCATATCCAGCTGGATGGTGCCGCACTGCCAGGTGCGTCCCAGGGAGTCCTGGAGATGGAAGTCCAGCTTGGGGCCGTAGAAGGCGCCGTCCCCCTCGTTGATGACGTAGCTCTTGCCCATCTCGGTGATGGCCTCTTTCAAAGTCTCCTGGGCAAACTCCCAGTCCTTCTCGTCACCCATGTGATCCTCGGGCATGGTGGACAGCTCTATCTCATAGGGCAGGCCGAAGAGGGAGTAGACCTCGTCAAAGAGACGGGCCACGTTCTTTATCTCATCCTTCATCTGGTCCCAGGTCATGAAGATGTGGGCATCGTCCTGGGTGAAGCAGCGGACGCGGAACAGGCCGTGGAGGGCGCCGGAGAGCTCGTGGCGGTGCACCACGCCCAGCTCGCCCACTCTCAAAGGCAGGTCCCTGTAGGAGTGGGGCTCGGACTTGTACACCAGCATGCCGCCGGGGCAGTTCATGGGCTTGATGGCGTAGTCCTCACCGTCGATGAGGGTGGTGTACATGTTCTGCTTGTAGTGGAACCAATGGCCGGAAGTCTCCCACAGCTGGCGGTTGAGTATCATGGGGGTGGATATCTCCACATAGCCATAGCGCTTATGGACCTCACGCCAGTAGTCTATAAGGGTATTTTTCAGCACCATGCCCTTGGGCAGGAAGAAGGGGAAGCCGGGGCCCTCGTCGGTGAGCATGAACAGTCCCAGCTCCTTGCCCAGCTTCCGGTGATCCCGGCGCTTGGCCTCCTCGATGCGCTGGAGATAGGCGTCCAGCTCCTCCTTCTTGGGGAAGGCCACGCCGTAGATGCGCTGGAGGGTCTGGCGGTTGGAGTCCCCCCGCCAGTAGGCGCTGTTGCAGGCGGTGAGCTTTATGGCGTTGCCCTTGACTCTGCCGGTGGAATCCAGGTGGGGGCCGGCGCACAGGTCGGTGAACTCGCCCTGGCGGTAGAAGCTGATGTGGGCGTCCTCGGGCAGGTCGTTTATGAGCTCCACCTTGTAGGGCTCGTCCTTCTCCTCCATGAGCTTTATGGCCTCGTCCCGGGGCAGCTCAAAGCGCTCCAGCTTCAGCTTCTCCTTGCATATCTTCCGCATCTCCCCCTCGATGTTCTCCATCATCTCCGGGGTGAAGGGGAAGGGGGAGTCCATATCATAGTAAAAGCCGTTGTCTATGGAGGGGCCTATGGCCAGCTTCACCTCCGGATACAGGCGCTTCACGGCCTGGGCCAGGATGTGGGAGCAGGTGTGCCAATAGGTGCGGCGGTATTCCTCGTTTTCAAAGCTGAACTTGTTTTCATCCATTGTCATATTCCTCCTTGTAAAAAGATAAGCACCCCTGGCAAATGCCAAGGGTGCGTAATGCACGGTTCCACCTTGATTTTTAACTCGTGGCACTGTAACGCATGCCGGACGGGCGGACTTAGTATGCTCGTCCGCCGGCTCGGGAGCGGTAGCTCTGACACCTATCCGGGGCAGCTTGCAGCCTTGGGCCGCCCTCTCTGTGCGTATTCGGCATCCGCTTTCTCCGTCACAGCCGTTTTCACTGATTCTCAGCCCTGTAATAATATCACCGGCTTTTGACTCTGTCAATGGCTTTTAGCCGGGATATTTGGGTCTTCATCATAATTTTACCTTTGGCAGGTTCCATTTATACACCGTGGCCAGGATGCGCAGGGCAAAAATGAGCCCCATGGCCGCCAGGGCCGAGAGCACCTCGTTCAGCTCCAGGCGCAGCAGCACATAGTACAGCAGCGCCCCGCTCATGGAGGCTATGGCGTAAATGCGCTTTCTCAGTACGGCGGGCATGGTGTTGGTCAGCACGTCCCGGAGCATGCCGCCCCCCACGCCGGTGGTCATGCCCAGCAGCACCAGCAGCACGGGGTTATCCATGCCGCACTGTTCGATGGACATGTTCACGCCGGACACGGTGAACACCGCCAGGCCCAGGGCGTCAAACACATTGGCTATGCTGTCCAGCCGGGCCTTGTGGTGCTCGTAGCTCTCCCGGAGCTCGTAGGCGTCCAGGAACACTATCAGGGCCGCTATCAGGGCCACGCAGATATAGGCAAAGCTGGTGAACATCCTGGGCGGCAGATAACCCAGCATCATGTCCCGGATGACCCCGCCCCCCAGGGCGGTGACCACCGCCAGAAACAGCACGCCGAAGACGTCCGCCCCCTTGTCTATGGCGGGCATGGCTCCGCACACGGCGAAGGCCGCTATGCCCACCAGCTCCAACGCCTCTATGTAGCTCATACGTTGAAGCGGAACAGGGTCACGTCCCCGTCGTTCATCACATATTCCTTACCCTCGCTGCGCACCAGGCCCTTCTCCTTTGCGGCGGCCATGCTGCCGCACTCCTCCAGGTCCTTGAAGGCCACTATCTCCGCCCGGATAAAGCCCCGCTCAAAGTCGGAGTGTATCTTGCCGGCGGCCTGAGGGGCCTTGGTGCCCTTCTTTATGGTCCAGGCCCGGCACTCGTCGCTGCCGCAGGTGAGGAAGGATATGAGCCCCAGCAGGGAGTAGGAGCACTTTATCATCCGGTCCAGGCCGGACTCCTTAAGCCCCAGCTCCTCCAGGAACATCTGCCGGTCCTCGGCGTCCAGCTGGGCTATCTCCTCCTCCACCTTGGCGCAGATGGGCAGTACCTGGGCCTTCTCCGCCGCCGCTATCTCCGCTACGGCCCGGTAATAGGGATTGGCCTCAAAGTTTGCAATGCCCTCCTCGTCCATGTTGGCGGCATAGATGATGGGCTTTGTGGTCAGCAGGTCGGAGGTCATGATGAGCTCCATGTCCTCCTTGTCACAGTCAAAGCTCCGGGCGCTCTTGCCTTCGTTCAGGTGGTCCCTCAGGGCCTTGAAGACCTCCTCCTCGTGGAGGAACTTCTTGTCCCCCTTGGCGGCTTTGGCGGCTTTGTCTATGCGCCGCTCCACCATCTCCAGGTCGGCCATGATGAGCTCCAGGTCGATTATCTCAATATCCCGTTTAGGGTCGGTGCTGCCCTCCACATGGATGACGTTCTCATCGTCAAAGCAGCGCACCACGTGGACTATGGCGTCGGTGGAGCGGATGTTGCCCAAAAACTTATTGCCCAGGCCCTCGCCCTTGGATGCCCCCTTCACCAAGCCGGCGATGTCCACGAACTCGATAACCGCAGGGGTATACTTCTTGGGCTCATAGAGCTTTGCCAGGAAGTCCAGCCGGGAGTCCGGCACGGTGACCATGCCCACGTTGGGCTCGATGGTGCAGAAGGGGAAGTTGGCCGCCTGGGCCCCGGCGTTGGTTATGGCGTTGAACAGGGTGGACTTGCCCACGTTGGGCAGGCCGACGATTCCTAATTTCATTTTATTATTGCTCCTTTTATCGGTCGCAGAGGCGGCCGCCTTTCTTCATTTGCCAAGGTATTATAGCAGAAGCGGCGGAAATACTCAATAGCTATCCCCCTTTTCAGGCTCCTTATTTTAAACTATTTCCCCTGGTTTCTCCCCGGTTTTCGACTTGTTTTACCGTCTGTCCGGGTTTATACTGGTTTCAGGAAAGGGGGAGTTTGCGTATGAAGCAGCTTCTGAGAGCGGGCATAAGCATGCTGGCGGTGCTGGCGGCGCTGCTGGCTTTCCGCGTTTTCATCCCCGCCCGGGATGATAGGGCCCCGGCCTCCTCCGCCGGCAGCAGCGGCGCCGAAGTCCAGGCCGTATCCGTCACTCTGCCTCCTTACACTCCTCAGTCCATTCCCCCTACCGCCTCCCCTGTGCCGCCGCCCTTTGAGACGGAGCAGGAGTTGCTTGATTATCTGGCCGCTCAGCTGGAGCAGCAGGGCTATCAAGAGGCCCAGGCCCCGGAGCTGGCCGCCTTTGACAGCCTGCCGGAGGGCTATGTGAAGCTGGAGGGGGCCTATATGTGCCTCGACCCCGGGGGCAGCGGGGACGAGATGTACATGCAGTACTGGTACCACCCGGAGAAAAACCGCATCCTATGTCTCCAGCAGGTCTTCGGCTCCGGAGACTGTCAGGCGACCCAGGGGGTGGAGATACACAATCTCCAGAGCTTCCCCTACTTCGAGACCGGCAGCTGGATAAATTTCCGGGCAAACTACAGCAACCGGCTGGAGGGCGGCTGCGTAAACGCCGTGCTCTACAGCCCTGACAGGCTTCTCCCGGAGGATGTGGACTTCATGGCCTCCGTCACCTGATAACATCCGCATCCCCGAGTCCCCGGACTCGGGGATTTTTCCTCTGTTAATTTCCGTTGCTTGCCGTCCCCGGCGCCGGGATGTATAATCGGCCTCAGGAAGGGGGAGCACATCATGCTGGGAGACAACATCAAAAGATTCAGGGACAGTCTGGGGCTCAGCCAGGAGGAGCTGGCCGGGCAGCTCCACGTGGTGCGCCAGACCGTATCCAAATGGGAAAAGGGCCTGTCCGTGCCCGATGCGGACATGCTCATAGCCCTCTCCCGGGCCCTGGGCCGCAGCCCGGCGGAACTGCTGGGAGCAGAGGGGGCGGAGCCCGGGGAAGAGTCTCAGGCCCAGGAGCTGGCGGGGCAGCTGGCAGAGCTGAACGCAAAGCTGGCAGAGCAGCTGGAGAAAAACCGCCGCCTGCGCCGCCGGCTTTCCATAGCCGCTGTAGCTGCGGCCTGTCTGGCCCTGCTGATGCAACTGCTGCCCAGGCTCCACCGCTTTTTTACCAGCCTCTATCTCAGCCGGACAAACGTGGGTATTATCGGCGGAGCCGACGGCCCCACTACCGTCTATATCAGCTCCGCCGGCCCCAACTGGCCGATGCTGGCGATATTGGCAGCCCTGTTTATCCTGGGCATACTGGGGCTTTTCAGGACTAGGAAAAGGTAAAAGAGAACAACCTCGCAATATGTTAAAAGAGCTTTCGCGGCTTTGCGAAAGCTCTTTTGTCTTATCTGGTTTTTCGGGCCGTTCAGTCCTTCTTGTCCTCGGAGTCCTGGGGCGGCTGGGTCTGGCCGGACTCCTGGGGCTGGGCCTCGGGGGCGTTCTCCGCCTGGGCCTTTTCCTCGGCGTAGCCGTCTATCATGGAGATCTTCCGGGCGGGGCGCTCTATGGTGTCGTCGTTCCGGGCATCCCTGGCGGCCTTGGGGCTGACGGGCATGAACTCCCCGTGCTCGAAGTAGTAGTTGAACTCCTCGGCCTCCATGGTCTCGTTCACCAGCAGGTACTCGGCTATGGCCTTCAGCTGCTCGGCGTGCTCGGTGAGTATGCCGGCGCAGATCTCGCTGGCCTTGTCGAAGATGGCCTTCACCTCTTCGTCGATGATGCCGGCGGTCTCCTCGGAATAGCTCTTGGTCTGGCCGAAGTCCCGGCCGATGAATATACTGTGGCCGGAGTTGTCATAGGAGATGGGGCCCAGGCGCTCGCTCATGCCGTAGCGCATGACCATGTCCCTGGCCATGGAGCTGGCCTGCTGTATATCCCCGGAGGCTCCGGTGGAGATATCGTCCAGGAAGAGCTTCTCGGCCACCCTGCCGCCCAGGGCCATGACGATGTTCTCGAACATCTCGGACCTGGACTTGAAGTTTTCCAGATCCTCCTGGGGTCTGAAGAGGGTAAAGCCGCCGGCGGCTCCTCGGGGTATGATGGTTATATAGTGCACCGGGTCCACGTGCTCCAGGTAGCGCCCGGCCACCGCGTGCCCCGCCTCGTGATAGGCGGTGAGCTTGCGGGCCTTGTCGCTCATCTTCCGGCTCTTCTTCTCCGGGCCCATCTGCACCTTCAGTATGGCCTCGTCTATATCCTCCATATTGATGAAGCGGTGGCGGCGGCGCACGGCCAGCAGCGCCGCTTCGTTCATCAGGTTCTCCAGGTCCGCACCGGCAAAGCCGGGGGTGCCCTTGGCTATGGAGTTCAGGTCCACATCTTCCGCCAGGTGCTTGCCCCTGGCGTGTATCTTCAAAATGGCCTCACGGCCCCGGATATCCGGCAGTCCCACATAGACCTGGCGGTCGAAACGGCCGGGACGCAGCAGGGCGTTATCCAGGATGTCCGCCCGGTTGGTGGCCGCCATGACTATGACGCCTTCGTTGCTGCCGAAGCCGTCCATCTCCACCAGCAGCTGGTTCAGGGTCTGCTCGCGCTCGTCATGGCCGCCGCCCAGGCCGCTGCCTCTCTGGCGGCCAACAGCGTCTATCTCGTCTATGAATATGATGGCGGGGGCCACCTTCTTGGCTTGGTCAAACAGATCCCTCACGCGGCCTGCGCCTACGCCCACATACAGCTCCACAAAGTCGGAGCCGGAGATGGACAGGAAGTGGACCCCGGCCTCCCCGGCCACCGCCTTGGCGATCAGCGTCTTACCGGTGCCCGGAGGGCCCACCAGCAGCACGCCCTTGGGGATGCGGGCC
>DBFSDV010000037.1:0-11536 GCA_048417135.1 Candidatus Limivicinus sp.
ATCTAGTCCCTGCTCTTGCTTTTTTAAGATTTGTTATAGTGCACATAAATGAGGTGAAACTTTTGTTCGATTATGACAGGTTTGAGCAGCTGCGCCGTTCCAAGGGCATAACCAAGAAGTTCATAGCCCAGTCCCTGGGCCGCAGCGCCACCCTCTGCCAGGACTGGAAGCAGCACAAATCCCAGCCCAGCCAGGCTCAGCTGCGGCAGGTAGCGGAGATCCTGGATACCAGCCCCGCCTATCTCACCGGGGAGACGGAGGAATCCTCCCCCGCTTCCGACGAGCAGCTGGACCAGCTGCTCGCGGCGCTGCGGGAGCGGGAGGATATGCGCATGCTCTTCTCCCTGGCCAAGGACGCCAGCCCCGAGGATGTGCGCCAGGCGGTAAAAATAATAAAGGCGCTGAGGGGAAATGACTGATTACTATCTGCGTCTGGTGGAGCTGCCCCGGAGGGTAGAGGGGGTCAGCGTACTCAACGACGACGGCAGCTTCGACATATATATAAATTCCCTCCTGCCGCCCCAAAGGCGTCAGGAGGTACTGGAGCATGAGCTGAGCCACATCCGCCGGGAGCACTTCTATCTGGACATGCCCATCAGTCTCATGGAGCGCCAGGCGGAGGGGGAGCATATAAACGTGGTGCTCCACCCGCCGGAGGGCTATATCGCCTGTTTCTCATCGGAGGCGGCCCTGGAGCGCTGGCTGAAGAATCTCTGCGCCCAGCAGCACCTGGACCTGGAGAGCCTGTATATCTAGGCCCCGGCAGGCGAAGCAGCCTTGACTTTTCCCTTTAAATATTTTATCATCCTGTAAAGCTTCAACGAAACCTTTCCCCACAGAATGGAGGTCCCTATGAATTACCAGAGTACAAGGTCTTCCAGTATAAAGACCGACCCCTCCCACGCGGTGCTCCAGGGTCTGGCTCCGGACGGCGGGCTGTATGTGCTGCCGGAGCTCCGCTCCCTGAACTTTGACTGGCGCGGCGCCCTAAAGCTGGACTATTACGGCATGGCGGCAAATATAGTCTCCACCCTGCTCTACGACCTGAGCCGGGAGGAGGCTCTGGGCCTGGTGCGCTCCGCCTATGAAAACCGCTTCAGCTCCCATGAGCTCACCCCCCTGAAGCCGGTGGGGGACGACGCCGTGCTGGAGCTGTTCCACGGCCCCACCAGCGCCTTTAAGGACCTGGCCCTGTGCCTGCTGCCCCGGCTGATGAAGGCCGCCGGGGACAAGTGCGGGGAGAAGGGGGACGTGCTCATCCTCACCGCCACCAGCGGCGATACGGGCAAGGCCGCCATGGAGGGCTTCAGGGACGTGCCCGGCGTCAGGATAATCGTGTTCTATCCCAAGTCCGGCGTCAGCCCCGTGCAGGAGGTGCAGATGCTCAGTCAGCAGGGCGGCAACGTAAAGGTCTGCGCCGTGGAGGGCAACTTTGACGATGCCCAGACCGGTGTCAAGCAGATCTTCTCCCAGCTGTCCGGCAAGCTCCGCCTGTCCTCCGCCAACTCCATCAACATCGGCCGCCTGGTGCCCCAGGTGGTGTATTACTTCTCCGCCTACGCCTCCATGCTGCGCCTGGGCCGCATCGGCCTGGGGGACAAGGTGGACTTTGTCGTCCCCACCGGCAACTTTGGGGACATCCTTGCCGGTTATATCGCCGGAGAACTGGGCCTGCCTGTGGGCCGCCTGGTCTGCGCCTCCAACGTGAACAATGTGCTCACGGACTTTTTCCGCACCGGCTGCTATGACCGCCGCCGTCCCTTCCACCGCAGCCTCTCCCCCTCCATGGACATTCTGGTCTCCAGCAATCTGGAGCGGCTGCTGTTCTACCTCTCCGGGGACTGCCGCCTTGTATCCACCCTGATGAAGCAGCTGGACAAGAACTTCGGCTACCAACTGCCCCCGGAGCTACTCAAGAAGGCCCAGCAGCGCTTCTACGCCTCCTGGTGCGACGATGCCTCCACCGTGGAGACCATCGCCTCCGTGTGGCGGGAGCACCATTATCTAATGGACACCCATACCGCCGTGGCCTGGAACGTGGCCCAGCAGTACAAGGCTGCAAACCCTGACTGCAATCCTGTAGTGGTCCTGTCCACCGCCTCTCCCTACAAGTTCCCCGGAGCCGTCATGGAGGCCCTGAAGCTGGAGCATACCGGAGACGAGTTTGCCCTGATGGACCGCATCGAGCAGGCCACCGGCGTGCCCATGCCGGAAAATCTCCGGGGCCTGCGCCGGCGCCCCCGGCTACACTTCGACTGTGTGAGCAAGTCCGGCATGAAAGATTATGTGATGGAAAAGGCGGCTGAAAAAGTATGGAAAAAGTGAGCGTCCGCGTCCCCGCCACCACCGCCAATCTGGGCGTGGGCTTTGATACCCTGGGCTGCGCCCTGGAGCTGTACAACACTTTGAGCTTCAGCCCGGCTGAAGAACTGGGCTTTGGCGGCTGTGAGGAGGAATATCAAACTCCGGACAATCTGGCCTATCAGGGCTTTAAAGCCGTGTATGAGCACCTGGGCCGGGAGACCCCCGGCGTTTATATAGACATCTCCGCCCATATCCCCGTGTGCCGGGGCCTGGGCTCCTCCGCCGCCATGATAGCCGCCGGAGCCTTGGGGGCAAACGCCCTGGGGGGCTTCGGCCTGACTGCCGGGGAGCTTTTGAGCATCGTCACCCCCATCGAGGGCCACCCGGACAATCTGGCCCCCGCCTTTTTCGGCGGCCTCACCGCCTCCATGACCCGGGCCGGCCGGGTCTATACCCTGTCCTATCCCGTGCACCCGGAGCTGCGCTTCGTGCTCATGTCCCCGGACTTTCCCCTGAGCACCCATGCCGCCCGCTCGGTGCTGCCGGAGTCGCTGCCCTTCGGGACCGCCGTGGGCCAGCTTTCCCGCCTGGCCCTGCTGCCCAAGGCCCTGGAGCTGGGGGACGAGGAGCTCATCGCCCTCTGCCTGGAGGACTCCTTCCACCAGCCCTATCGCTTCCCCCTCATCCATGAGAGCGGGAAGCTGCGGCAGCTGGCCCATGAGCTGGGCTGTGACGCCTTCTGCATCAGCGGAGCCGGCCCCACCCTGCTCTGCCTCACCCGGGACGGCGGCCTGGCTGCCGGGCTGAGAGATGCCGCCCGGGACCTGGAGCACCGCTGGGACATCCGGGAGCTGGCGGTGGACCACCAGGGCGCCCGCTGTATTTGAAAGAGATACCTGAAACAAGGCATAAAAAAAACGGAAGACCCCATCGGGTCTTCCATTTTTTATGTATGTACTTTTTTCCTCACAGCACCAGCGCCAGATACACCCCGTAGGCCGCCAGCAGGGCGGCGCCCTGTAATCTTGAGGACCTCTCTCTGAGCATCAGGGGCAGCATGGCCAGCAGGCTTATCAGCAGGCAGGCGGGCAGGTCCAGGGCCAGGTTCTTGGCGGATACCGGCAGAGACTCCCCCGCCGCCAGGGAGGACACCGGCAGTATCAGGGACAGGTCGATGATGTTGGCCCCGATGATGTTGCCTATGGACAGGGCGGCCTCCTTTTTCACTATGGCGCTTATGGTGGTCACCAGCTCCGGCAGGGAGGTACCCACGGCCACCAGGGTGAGGGCCACTATCCTCTCCGGCACTCCCAGCAGCCAGGCAATGCGGCTGCCGTTGTCCACCATGAGCCGGCTGCCCAGGATGATGGCGGCAGCGGCGAGGAGGAACTTGGCGATGTTTTCCCCCATGGCCTTTCCCTCCGCGCTCCGGTGATCCCGAGCGCTTTTCATTTCGCTTTTGGCCCGGCGGAGGTTTTCCCCCATGAAGAGCAGGAAAAGCCCCACGAGAACCAGGCTCCAGAGGACGCTGAGCCTGCCGCTCCGGCAGCCCAGGAGCAGCGCGGCGGAGACGGCGATGAGCAGCAGGCACTGGGGCAGATATTTCTCCCGGCTGCAGGGGATGCCCATAGCCATCATGGCCACCGCCATTATAAGGCCGGTGTTGGCTATCACCGAGCCCACTGCGTTGCCAATGGCCATGTCCGTCTTCCCGTCGGCGGCGGCCATGACGGAGACCAGCATCTCCGGCATGGTGGTGGCCAGGCTCACTATGGTGGCCCCTATTATAAAGGTGGGGATATCCATGGCCCTGGCTATCCGGCCGGCGGCGTCCACAAAGGCGTCTCCCCCCTTCACTACCAGACCAATACCCACGGCAAAAAGCAGAAAGCAGATGAAAATGTCCATTTTCCCCCTCCAAGGCAAAGAGCTGTCGGCTATGCAAAAAACGGGACCTGTCCGCAGGTGCATTGCGGATAAGTCCCGTTAATTATAGCAATAGCCGGGCAGTAAAGCTGCCGAATATTGGCCGGAGCCCTGCGAAAGCCTAAACCGCTCCTTAGGCGTTCTTGGGGAATGAAGCGGCAGTCCCGGCCCTGTCAGGTCCTGGCTTTATTGATGGCGTCCATGTAGGCCCGGATGACATCCACGGAACCCTTGACTCCTATGCGGCTGCTGTCCACACAGAGGTCGTAGTTTTCCGCGTCGCCCCAGAGCTGGTCGGTGTAGTACTTGTAGTAGCTGGAGCGGTCCTTATCCACCTGGCGCATGAGCTTTCTGGCCTCGGAGGCGTCTATGCCTTTGCGCTGCATCAGGGTCTTTATCCTGAAGTCGGTGTTGGCCATTATGAAGATACGCACCAGGTCCTTATGGTTTCTCAGCACATAGTCGGCGCAGCGGCCCACAAAGATGGCGTTGCCCTCCTTGGCCAGGGTGCGGATAGTCTCGAACTTGGCGGAGGCCACCTGCATATTCAGTCTGAAGCCGTCGGCCATGCCTATGTAATGTGGGTTGGGGACCACATAGGCGGAGACTTTTTTCTCGTCATAGGAGTCGAAGATCTCCTTGCTGAAGCCTGACAATTCTGCCGCATGCTCGATTATTTCCTTGTCGTAGCACTTATAACCCAACTGCCTGGCCAGTTCTCTGGCTATGTCATGGCCGTTGCTTCCGTGCTCTCTTCCTATTGTGATTATCATTCTTCAAACCTCCTTTATAACAAAGCCTTTTCTTAATTTAAAGATACCACCCCGCCGGATTTTTTTCAAGTATTTTGTGCCGCCGGGACAAGTGGGGGCCTGCCTGCGCATAGACTTGGTCTGAGGGGAGGTCTGTGCGTGATATCCCGAAGGAAACTGGTATATAATACGGCGCTGCTGACCAGTTCATCCCTGCTGATGAGCTGCATCGGCATCGCCTTTCAGGTGTGGCTGGTGGGGAGAATAGGCTCTGCGGGCATAGGGCTGTATCAGCTGGTGTGCTCGGTGACCAATCTCTGCGCCACCTTTGCCATCTCCGGCATCCGCTTTGCAACCACCCGCCTGGTGGCGGAGGAGCTGGGCCGGGAGAACATCGCGGCGGTGCGCTCGGCCATGAACCGCTGCCTCAGCTACGGGGCGCTGTTCGGCTTTGCGGCCTCGGCGGTGCTGTGGCTGCTGGCCGAACCCATAGGTTTCCTGTGGATAGGCGACGCCCGCACGGTGATGAGTCTGCGGCTGTCGGCCTGGAGCATGCCCTGCGTCTCCCTGTGCTCCTCCATCTCCGGTTACTTCACCGCCAGCGGTCGGGTGTGGAAGCCCACCCTCATCCACCTGGTGGAGCAGCTGGCGGGCATAGTGCTGGTGGCCCTCTGCCTGTATCTCACCCCCTCGGCGGACATAGAAAGAAGCTGCGCCGCCGTCACCCTGGGGCGACTGGCGGCGGATTTTCTCAGCCTTATTCTCATGTTCGTGGTCTATCTTCTGGACTGGCGCCACTACTACGGGGAGCGCAGTGAAAACAGGGCCCTCACCGCCAGGATGCTGGGCATAGCCCTGCCCCTGGCGGTGTCCGCCTACGCCCGCAGCGCCCTGAACACCATTCAGCACCTGCTGGTGCCCAAGGGTCTGAAAGCGGCGGGCTATTCGGCGGACGGGGCCCTTTCCGGCTACGGCACCATCCAGGGGATGGTGCTGCCCATAATCCTCTTCCCCTCCTGCATCATGTCCGCGGTGGCGGAGCTCATCGTGCCGGAGCTTACGGAGGCCCAGGTGCAGCAGGAGAGCCGGGAGATACGCCGGGCCACGGGGAAGCTCTTCGCCATGAGCCTGCTGTTTTCCTCCGGAGTGGGCCTGTTCATGTTTGTCTTTGCCGACCAGCTGGGAGTTGCCGTCTATAAGAGTTATGACGCCGGACGCTACATCCGCCTATTGGCCCCCTTGGTCCCTGTCATGTATACCGACATGGCGGTGGACGGTTGTCTCAAGGGTTTGGGGCAGCAGGTGTGGTGCATGGGCATCAACATTTTAGACTCCCTGCTGGGTCTGCTTTTGGTGTGGGCCTTTCTGCCCAAGTATGCGCTGGCAGCTTATATTGCCATGATATATATAACCGAAACCCTGAATTTCCTGCTCAGCGCCCAGCGGCTGTGGAAGACTGTCAGAGAACTCCCAGCAGCACCAGGAGCAGCAGCACGAAAGTGACTATCACCGCAGCGGCAAAGAGGGTAAAGCCGGCGCTGAAGGTCTTTTTGTGGCTGCTGGAGCTCTGCTCCACCAGGCCTGCTTTACGCAGGGAGCCCACGATGGGCCGGTAGAGCAGCAGGGCAAGACCGGCGTTGATGCCGCCCTTGGCCAGGTTGAAGGGTACGAATACGGTCATCATCATATCCGCCACCATCTGCCTCTCCACACCCATGTAATAGGGGGTGACAACATAGTTCCAGATAGCCATGCAGATGACCAGTACCACCACGCTGAAGAGCAGGCCGATGACTGCGCCCTTCTGGGAGTGATTCTTCTTATAGAACCAGGCGGCGGGCACGGCAAAGGCGCAGGTGGAGACCACGTTCATAAGGAAGCCGTAAGGGCCGGTGGAACTTATGGTTATCATCTCGATGAAAGAGACGATGACGGAGATGGCCACGCTGGCCATGGGCCCCATGATGAAGCCGGCGATTACTATTACGGCATCCTTGGGGTCGTAGCTGAGAAAGCCCGCCACATCGGGAATGACACGGCTTATCAGCACTGCCACGAAGCTGACTGCGGAGAACATGGCGATAACAGCCATGTTGCGGGTAGATATCCTCTGTTTGCTCATTTTTCTTTCCTCCAACATTGAAAAAATAGAAAAAGCCTGAAGATACAAATATCTTCAGGCGGCAAAAAGCATATCTGCATCTTCTCTCATCCAGACTGTACTGTCGGTTCCGGAGTTGCACCGGATCATGCCTTACGGCTTGCGGACTTTACCGCCGGTCGGGAATCACACCCTGCCCTGAAGACGGCCCTAGTATAGCACTGCGCTATTGTTTTGACAAGAGGGAATTTTTAAGTTACAATCGGATTCGAGATAAATTTTCCTCGGGAGGATGAGAGATGTACAAGCTAGAGGAGAGCTGCTGTTTTACCGGCCATCGGCCCAACCGCCTGCCCTGGGGGGAATGGGAGGGCGACCCCCGCTGCCTGGAGCTGAAGTATGAGCTGGCCCAAAACCTGGAGCGGCTGTACGCCCGGGGCTACCGGCATTTCATCTGCGGCATGGCCATAGGCTGCGACATGTATTTTGCCGAGGCGGTGCTGGAGCTGAGGGAGATACACCCGGACGTGAGTCTGGAGGCCGCCGTCCCCTGCTCTACCCAGGCGGACGAGTGGAAGGAAGAGCAGCGCCTGCGCTACCGTGAGCTGCTCTCCCGCTGCGACTCCTGCCACCTGGTGCAGGAAAAATACAGCCCCGGCTGCATGCAGCGGCGGAACAAATACATGGTGGACCACTCCTCCCTGCTGCTGGCCTGCTATGCCGGTCTGCCCGGCGGCACAATGAACACCATTCTCTATGCCCGGCGCAGCGGAGTTGAAACTGTGATAATCAGCATATAAATCCAAAAAGCCTGGTTCCCCCCTGAAAGGGAACTCAGGCTTTTGTGTTTCATTTGCAGAGGATCTCCAGCAGCTCATCCATGTCCTGAGCTATGGCCACAGCTCCGGCCTGCTCCAGCTCGCCGGGAGCCGCATAGCCGTAGGCCACGCCTATGCAGGGCACGCCGCAGAGCTTGGCCCCCTCCACGTCGTACTTGGTGTCCCCCACCAGCACGGTGTCCCCGGGACTCGCCCCCAGCTCCTCCATGGCCAGCTTCAGCACCTGCCACTTGGCGCTGTTGTTTCCGTCGCTGCCGCTGCCGTGGATGACCTGGAAAAGCCCGGTCATATCCTCCTGGGCCAGCAGCTGTTCTGCCAGCACCTGGGGCTTGGAGGTGGCCAGGCCCACCCGGAAGCCCCGGTCCCTCAGGGCCTGCAGAAGCTCCTTGATACCCGGGAAGACCCGGCATTCGTGGATGCCTATGGGCACATAGCGTGCCTTGAAATCTCTGGTGGCCTGCTCCGCAGTCTCCCTGTCAAAGCCGTAGACCTCCATGAACTTATCTACAAGGGGAGGGCCGGCAAAGCAGCGCAGCTCCTCCAATCCCGCTTCTATCCCCTGTTTTTTCAAAGCGTACTGGGCAGACTTGGTTATGCCCTCCACCGTGTCGAACACGGTGCCGTCAAAATCGAAGAGTATATTTTTGTACACTGATTTCACCTCGCCCAAATTATAACAGCAAAGGCCTCCCGGCACAATAGCCATTATCCAAACTTTCCCCCGACCGCTGCGCCCACCGCCGGCTCCCGCCCTCTCTTTTTGGCTCCGGCAGGCAATTTCTCCCCTTCCCCGGCATATACTGTATTTGTTGAAACAAGCGCGGGCCCGGGCCCCTCACGCCTGTCCCGGCTGATGAAAGGAGAAGAAAATGAACATAAGCTATTTTCTCGGCGCCAACAGCCGCAGCGGCTTCTATTCTTTGTACGACAGCTTTCCCCCCGGGGAGGACAATTTTCTCCACATAATAAAGGGCGGTCCCGGCAACGGCAAATCCCGCTTCATGCGGCGCATAGGCGCAGCGGCGGAGAGCCGGGGCCTGGACGTGGAGTACGTGCTCTGCTCCGGGGACCCGGATTCCCTGGACGGAGTCTATATACCCGCCCTCCGTACCGCCTGGTGCGACGGCACTGCCCCCCATGTCACCGAGCCCCGCATCTTTGCCGTCTCTGCAGATTATGTAAACTTAGGCAGCTTTTGTCACCTGCCCCTCAGCGCCGAGGATGCCCGGCGCATAAGGCTGCTGAGCCGTGAATACAAAGCTCTCTACGGCAGGGCCTATAAATATCTCTCTGCCGCCGCCGAAATACGTGACAGTGAAGCGGAGGCGGGGCAGAGTCCCCAGCTGCTTTCCCAGCTCAGCCGCCGCCTGAGCAGGATACTGGATGCCACACCCAGCACGGCCTCAGGCTCGGGAGCTGCTCTCCTCCGCTTTTTCAGCGCCATAAGCTGCAAGGGACAGCTCTGTCTGAAAGAGAGCGTCTCCCGGCTGTGCAGCCGTGTCTTTGCTTTGCCGGAGGCAATCTCTCCCCGGTTCATGGCTCTGGCCGCACAGGAGGCCGAGAGCCGGGGCCTGTCCGCCATATCGGTCCCCGAGCCTCTGGAGCCCGCCCGGCTGGAGGCCTTGCTGCTGCCCGGCTGCTCCCTGGCCTTTGTGCCGGAGGGCTGGAGCGTGCCCGGCCAGCAGCTCTTCGAGCTGGAGGGCCTTGAGCTGCCCTCACCGGTGCCGGTGCCGGAGCAGTATGCCCCCGCCATGTCCCGGGCAATATTGCTCCTCTCCCAGGCCAAATCCCTCCACGACCAGCTGGAGGCGGTGTATAAGCCCTACATGGACTTCAAGGCTCTGGACTCCTTCACCCATGCCCACATCCAGGCCAGTATAGAAAAGCCCCTGGAAGCGGAGGCCTCAAAGTCCTGAAAATACAGGACTTTCCCAATAGTCGAGCCGCCGGGCATCCGGGAAGTATTGACTTTTTGTTTCTTGAGACATATCCTCAAAGTGAACTTGCAAGTTGATACTTCCCTTCAAAAGGAGCCCTCACCATGGACAATAAAAAGACCTTCGGCATGTTCATACTCCAGCGACGCCGGGAGCTGGGCATGACTCAAAAGGAATTTGCCGCAAAGCTCTTTGTCACCGAGTCCGCCGTCTCCAAGTGGGAGCGGGGCCTGAGCTACCCGGACATCACCTTGCTGCAAAATATCTGTGCCGTGTTGGAGGTGTCGGAGCATGAGCTGCTCTCCGGCAGCGAGGACACACGCCAGCGGGATTCCTACCGCCTGGCGGAGCGCTATGTGAAGCTCTGCCGAAACACCCGGCTAAGCCAATATATAATTTACGGCGGCATTTTACTTGTCTGCGCTGTGGTCAATCTCTCCACTGCAGGCAGGCTGGACTGGTTTTTCATTCTCCTGCCTGCGGTGCTGCTGTGCGCCTCCCTGACCTTGACTCCCAGCCTCTGTGCTCTCAGCAGCAGGTGGGAGCCCTATCGCCGTCTTCTCAGCCTGGGCGGCTTCACCCTCTCCCTGGAACTGCTGCTCTTGGCCTGCTGCCTGTATGTGGGCGGCAACTGGTTCGGCTGGGCGGGTATGGCAGTGCTGTTCGGCCTGAGTCTGGTCTGTCTGCCTTTTCTGCTGAGAAGCCCGCTGCTGCCTGAAAAGTACCGGCGCTGCAAGCTGTCGCTGTATCTGGCCGCCGAGACCCTGATGCTGCTGCTTCTGCTGCTGATATGCAGCTTCTATACCGGCGGCGGCTGGTTTATCATCACCGCCTGCGCCCTCCTCTTCGGTCTGGGGCTGTTCTTCCTGCCAGTGTTCCTCCAGCAGCTGCCTCTGCCTCAAAGTCTGGCCTCCAGGAAATTCAGCCTCTATATCGGCACAGAGACCGCCCTGCTGCTTTTGCTGCTTCTGGTCTCCTGTCTCTATACCGGCGGCAGCTGGTTTATCATCTCCGCCTGCGCCCTTCTCTTCGGCCTGGGCCTGGTGCTGCTGCCCCCGGTGCTGCGTCAGCTGAAGCTTCCGGGCTTTTGGGGCAGGAATCTGCTTTTGCTGTATTTCTCTCTGGAGAGCCTGCTCCTGCTGCTTGTAGTTATCCTGGCCACTGCCGCCGGGAGCCGTGTCCGTCCGGAGTATTACCTGATAAATGTTTTGGTCTGCCTGATACCTATGGCTCTGCCCTGGGGAGTGATGCTGTGCCTGCGCTACCTGCCGGCAAGCCGTCCCCTGTGCGGCTCCGCCGCCTGCGGATATACCGCCCTGTGGCTCTGGACCTGGCCGTTCCTCCTGGATGCCGCCCTGGCCCCGGTCTTCGGCTGGCGTGAGGCCGTCGACAACTATACCCTGGCAACGCCCTTCGTAAAAGCCTTGCCCTATGGCCCCTTGACCTGGTACGCCGGGCTGATTATTGTCTTTGCCGCCGCAGCCCTGGCGCTGCTGTTTATAGGCACTTACCGGCATTTCAAATCCGAATAGGCGCAAAGGGCCTGTTGCAAAATAGAATTTTGAAAAAATAGGCCAAAGAAAAAGTTATCGAGAACCTGTCAAGGCGGCGGTTCTCGATAACTTTTTTAATGCACAAATTTTCTGTTTAGGCCTGAAAACTGCATTTTGCAACAGG
>DBFSDV010000038.1:0-3359 GCA_048417135.1 Candidatus Limivicinus sp.
ATACAAAACTGAAAGCACTTGATATAATGAAAATACCATAGAATGTGATGGAGGGATACAGCGTGAAAGAACCCACACTTGTCATTCTGGCCGCCGGCATGGGCAGCCGTTTTGGCGGCCTCAAGCAGATCACCGCCGTGGATGAGCACGGCCACGCCATTATCGATTTTTCCCTGTATGACGCATACAGGGCAGGTTTCCGCAAAGTTGTCTTTATCATCAAGCACGAGATCGAGGAAGATTTCAAGGCGGCCATCGGCCGGCGCATGGAGAAGTATTTTGACGTGAAATACGCCTTCCAGCAGCTGGACATGCTCCCTGAGGGCTACTCCGTGCCTCCCACCAGGACCAAGCCCTGGGGCACGGGCCACGCAGTGCTGTGCTGCAAGGAGCTGGTGGACGGGCCCTTTGCCGTCATCAATGCCGACGACTATTACGGCCGCAGCGCCTATCAGTCCCTCTACGATTTCCTCTCCGCCGACAGGCCGGAGAACGAGCACGCCATGGTGGCCTACCTGCTGAAGAACACCGTCACCGAAAACGGCTCCGTGGCCCGGGGCATCTGCCAGGTGGAAGAGGGTTACCTCACCGACGTGGTGGAGCGTACCAAGATATTCAAGGACGGGGCGGACGCCAAGTTCACCGAGGACGGGGAGAACTTCTATCCCCTGTCCGGCGACGTGCCGGTCTCTATGAACTGCTGGGCTTTCGGCCACTCCATGTTCGACGAGCTGGAGAAGCGCTTCCCCGCCTGGCTGGACGAGAACCTGCCCAAGAACCCCGATAAGTGCGAATACTTCCTCCCCTTTGTGGCCAACAACCTGATAAAGGCCGGAGAGGGGAAAATAAAGGTCCTCAGCTGCCACGAGAACTGGTACGGCATCACCTACAAGGAAGACATGGCCAGCGTTGTCAACGCAATAAAAAATATGCGGGCCCAGGGTGTCTACCCCGAGACCCTGCTGGATTGAGAGGTAAATTAGCAATGAATGTATTGGTAACCGGCGGCGCCGGATACATCGGCAGCCACACCTGCGTTGAACTTCTGGAGAGAGGCTACGGCGTCGTCGTAGCGGACAACCTGGTAAACTCCAGCGCCAAGTCTCTGGAGCGGGTCCAGCAGATAACCGGCAAATCCCTGGATTTCTATGAGATAGACGTCCGTGACAGGGCCGCTCTGGACCGCATTTTTGAAAAGCACGACATCGGCTGCGCCATCCACTTTGCCGGCCTCAAAGCAGTGGGCGAATCTGTGGCCATGCCTCTGGAGTATTACGACAATAACCTCAACTCCACCATCACCCTCTGCCGGGCCATGAAGGACCACGGTGTAAAGAACATCGTTTTCTCCTCCTCTGCCACTGTCTACTCCGGGGACAATGAGATGCCCCTGAAGGAGACTTCCCACACCGGCATGTGCACCAACCCCTACGGCTGGACCAAGTACATGTCCGAGCAGATACTCCGGGACACCGCCTTTGCCGACGACGAGTGGTCCATTGCCCTGCTGCGCTACTTCAATCCCATCGGTGCTCACAGCAGCGGGCTTATCGGTGAGGACCCCAGAGGCATCCCCAACAACCTTATGCCCTACATCTCCCAGGTGGCTGTTGGCCGCCGTGACCATCTGAACGTCTTCGGCAACGACTATGACACCCACGACGGTACCGGCGTGCGGGATTACATCCATGTTGTGGACCTGGCCAGGGGCCATGTCTGCGCCATAGAGTACATGGCAAACCACAAGGGTGAGAATGTCTTCAACCTGGGCACCGGTATGGGCTACAGCGTGCTGGACATGGTGAAGGCCTTTGAGCGTGTCACCGGCATCAAGATCCCCTACGAGATAGCCCCCCGCCGCCCCGGCGACCTGGCTACCGTATATTCCAGCCCCGATAAGAGCGCCCAGCTTCTGGGCTGGAAAGCCCAGTACAATCTGGACGATATGTGCCGGGACACCTGGGCCTGGCAGTCCAAGAATCCCATGGGCTTCGGCGAATAAGAAATATCTTTTAACCACAATGGCGGCAGCCCTTTTGGGCTGCCGCCGAAAACTATTGCCATCAAGGAATACTCCCATGAAAAAACGCCTCATTATTTTATTCTTGATTGTCCCGCTGTGCCTTGGCATGCTGTGCGGCTGCGGACACGGCGCCGTGGCGGTTCCAGACTCCGCTCCTGCCGAAACGCTCTCCCCGGCTCCAGAAGCCCCGGGAAGCCCGACGCCCGAGCCGGAAACCATGCCCTCGTCTCCTCTGCCGGTATCCGGAAAAGCCGATATAAAATCTGAGCTAAGAGAAGCGATCCTCAATCTGTCCCAGCCTCCCAGCATGGACATCAGCTCGGCCGGACTGGAGCAGCCGGAGCTGGATGTGAAAAATCTCTATTATGAGATACTGTCGGAATCTCCGGAGCTGAAATATGCCTATGATGTCTCGGTTTCGGTCCTGGGTACGGAACTGGAATGCAGCATATCCTACATGTCCTATAAGACCGGGCAGTTTCCCCAGGACTTTGAAGGTGCTGAAATCTCCACTCTATCCCAGCTCATAGAGGCTGCCGAAGCTAATCTGGGTTCAGAAGCTTTGGCAGTCAGGATATGCGAGCCTGCTCTGGAGCCGGACTCCATGAGCCGGGCGCTGCAGCAGGTGGGCGGCGGTTATATAAACTGTACTCTCAGCAACGACGCCACCGCCGTTATATATTCGCCTCCTGTGGGCATGGAAATCGAGGATTGCCTCCAGGCCTTGAACAACGCCGAGGAGCTGGCGGACTCCCTTATCTCTCAGCTCATAGGTGAGAATATGAGCCAGGAGGAGAGAGCTTGGGCGCTGTATTCCTGGCTGTGCTCTCACGTGGAATACGACCAGCGCTATTATTCGGATAAGTCCTCCATGCCCTACGAGTCCCAGACCGCACTGGGCGCATTAAGGGACGGCTGCGCCATATGCGGCGGCTACGCCAACGCCCTAAAGCTGCTCTTCGAGAAAGCGGATATCCCCTGCTTCAATGTCAGCGGCGTATATTACGGCGAGTACCATATGTGGAATATCGCCATGCTGGACGGCCGCTGGCTGTGGTTCGACGCTACCTCTGACAGAGGCAGCGACGGACAGTACGGCTTCCTGCGTTTTGCCCTGGAGGAACTGGACGGCAGCAAATACCAATGGGACAAGTCGGCAGTTCTGGAACTTATAAGCGAATAAAAGAGCAGATATAAAGGGCCTGTTGCAAAATAGAATTTTGAAAAAATAGGCCAAAGAAAAAGTTATCGAGAACCTGTCAAGGCGGCGGTTCTCGATAACTTTTTTAATGCACAAATTTTCTGTTTAGGCCTGAAAACTGCATTTTGCAACAGG
>DBFSDV010000039.1:0-12868 GCA_048417135.1 Candidatus Limivicinus sp.
AGAGAGTACCCACTGCTTTGGCAGAGAGCACTCTCTCGTATTATATATTCCGCTTATAAATAGGACCGAATAAAGATGCCGTCCTCTCCGGGGACAAAACAGCGGTCGCAGCCCAGACCCTCTCCGCTGAGCCCGTCAAAAGCGCGGATGCCTATGTATTCGCCCCTCAGAGGCTCCATGTTTCCCAGACCGGAGCTGATCGTTTGTGGGATATCTTCCCCAATATATTCCTGGATCTCACCGCTGACATTGTCGACATAGAGAAGGTAGGCCTGACCTGTGTCCGCCGCCTGACGCAGCAGCTGCGGGGCTCCGGAAATGGGGACATTTTCAATGAGCTTAAGGGCGATTTCATCTCCGTATATCGAGGATGTCTCCTCCAGATATATGCAGCAAGCCCTGTCCCTCCCGCTGAGCATGAGCAGATAATTGTACAGATAGTTTTCCTCCGCCAGCATCTCCAGCTCATAGTCTTTATAGACGGATAAAGTCTGATCCATCCAGGAATAGGTGGGATCTCCCCGCGTATCTTTAAGCCCATAGTTCTCAGAAATATAGTTTCCAAGGAAACGGCTTATCTTGCATGCTCCGGAATAATTGAGATGGGAGAAGGAGTCGTACATATCCGTCTCCATATCCACCGTATCCGTATCAAAAAAATTAATATACTTTACTCCATACTTGCTGGCAAGTTCGGCTACGCCGTTGGCCTCCATGATGTCCTCTTCGGAAGCGGGATAGGGGAGATAGGTAAGCAAGATATCTATATCCCTGGCCTTGCATAGCTGTATCAGCTTTTCAAGATATACGACTCCGGGCATGTCTTGACTGAGTGGCAGGCTTTCATCTGTACTTAATTCTCTGTCCGGAACGGCCACATTGAAAAGTACGGAGGCGCCGTTGGTTATAGAGGGCTCATAGCTGAAATCTGAGGCATCCAGACTGCTCCACCGCGAGTGGTATATGGAAAAAGGGAACAGCAGCTCCAGGGCAGATTTGCTGTCCGGGCCCAGGTCGAAGGCGGCCCTTATCTTGTTGATAGACAAGGGAATGGAGTCCATCATGGAATGAATGAACGAAGTCTCGGCTGAGCGCTCGGGATAAGAAATACGGTAGCAATCAACAACAATAAGCTCCGGGTCAGAGTGGTCAAACGCATTGACTGCAGCCCAATAGGACATGGGCAGTGTGGCGGAGCTGCTGGAGAGATTGTAGGAGGCAAAGCCGAACTCCTCCCAGAGTACCAAGGGCAGGAATGCGTCGTGCCCATGGCTGGTGCCGAAAAACAGTATATCATAACTGTCGGAATGCTCATAGAAAGGATGAAAGGACCAGTAGGGACCTTTACGAAGAGTGAGCATTGACAGGGACGAAAGGAGCACGGCCAAAAGTATAAGGGTCAACAGGAGCACGGCGACCCGGTTTAAAGTCTTTCTCATGACTCGCCCCCCTAGAATTGAAAGTAGATAAAGCTGGCGGCATCATAGGCCGGTCCCCATATGCCGAAAAGAAGTATAAAGGAGATGGAGCAGGAAACGATGAGGGCCCGGCACCAGCCGTCCTGAGCCAGTATCACTTTCCTGAGACAGTGACCCCGGTATTTCATGATATCGGCAAAGAGCAGCAGAGCTATGGAGAAAAGGGCCAGGATAAAGTTGGGCCTGTCCAGACCCAGGTTATACAGAGAACCGTCTATCAGCATCCATGGGTTCAGATAGATGCAGCTGCGCAGCATATCCAGAGCCATGGAGATGCTTGAGGCCCTGAAAAAAACCCAGGACACGGTGACAAGGCTGAAGGTGAAAAGAATGCGCAGGGCCTTGTGGCCCTGGCTGTTTTCGTTGAGACCGAAGAGGCGTATAAAGCCGCTGCGCAGAGGCTTCAGCAGGCTGCCGATTATCTGATAAGCTCCGTTGAGCAGGCCCCAGGCCACAAAGGTCCAGTTGGCCCCGTGCCACAGGCCGCTGGTCCCGAAAGTGATCATAAGGTTAAGGTATTTTCTGGCGGTCCCTTTTCTGTTGCCCCCCAGAGGTATGTACACATAATCCCGGAACCAAGTGGAGAGACTGATGTGCCAGCGCCGCCAGAATTCGGAAATACTCATGGACAGGTAGGGCGTGTTGAAGTTCTCCATCAGGTCTATTCCCATCATCTTTGCTGCGCCCATGGCAATGGCAGAGTAGCCGCCGAAATCGCAGTATATCTGAAAGGCAAAGAAAATGGTGGCAATGATGACTATGACGCCGCCGAAGTTCTGATAATCCTGGCCGTATACGGTATCCACAAAAATCGCCAGGCGGTCGGCAACTACTATCTTCATGAAGAAGCCCCAGAGCATCAGCAGCAGGCCCTCCCGGAAATTGTCGTAGGAGAACTTTTTAGGCACGGCCAGCTGCTTCAACAGATTTTTGGAGCGCTCGATGGGTCCGGCTACCAGCTGGGGGAAGAAAGAGACAAAAAGGGCGTAGCGGAAGAAATCCTTTTCGGCGTAAATGTCTCCCCGGTATACGTCAATAGTATAGCCCAGAGCCTGAAAGGTGTAGAAGGAGATGCCCACAGGCAGCAGTACATCAAAGGCGGGCCGGTTCAGCCGGAAGCCCGCGGGGATGAGAAGGGCGTTGAGACTGTCAAGGGCAAAGTCAAAGTATTTGAAAAAGAAAAGTATGCCCAGGTTTATCACCAGGCTGCTCCAAAGCACAGTCCTGCGCAGACGCAGCTTCCTGAGATCCGGCAATTCCCGGCGGTCAAGGGCATCCAGCCCCAGACCGCACAAATAAGTGACGACGGTGGACAGCAGCATCAGCAGAACATAGACCGCATTCCAGCACATGTAGAAATAATAGCTGGCGGCCAGAAGCCAGAGATGCTTTGCGGGCTTTGGGATTATATAATATATGGCCAAAACTACAGGCAAAAAAATCAGAAACTGCAGCGAATTGAAAAGCAAAAAGTTCAGCCCCTCAGAAAAAGTCGAAAAAATTTTAACATATCCTTAAAAAATGTCAATAGAGAAAAGAATCGCTCACAGATTTCCAAACAAAAAATACCGGATACAACAAAAGGGCGCCGGGGGAACCGGCGCCCTTGCCCGGAGGCAAAAAGGGAAAAATGGAATGGGTATGTCTGTAGGAAAGGAAGTATATAAAAAGAGCCTTGCTCAGGGGTGCTGAGTTTCGGAGCATCTGTAAACTATCTCACCGGTGACGGCGTCCAGGGAATACTCGTATTCCCTGCCCAGGGTCTCAAAGTCCACCTCGTACCAGGCGGAGCCGTAGCCGGATTCGAAATCCACGTCCCGCTCTCTCAGGGCGGATAAGTCCACACCGGCGTCCCGGAGGGCTATCTCCAGGGCCTTGTCCCGACCTATGTACAAACTGTTGTGCCGGTAGATGAAATAGCCGCCTATGGCGCCGCCGACTACCAGCAGCAGGGCCAGGACCACCGCAGATATCTTCAGAAATTTCTTCATCTCTTTTCTCCTTTTGTTGTTTATGGCTGAAGTATATTGTAATATCCTAAGAAAAGAATTAAAATCAAAGGAGAAAGAAATCTATAGCCGGGGCCGGGCCTTTAATGGATTTTTTAATAATCCCCGGTATCATAATAAAAAAGCATGAAAAGGGGGCGGGGAGATGCGCATACTCGTGGTGGAAGATGAGAAGCACCTGAACCGGATAATAAGCGAGGCGGTGGAGGATGAGGGCTACAGCGTGGACAGCTGCTATAACGGCCTGGAGGCTCTGGAGTATCTGGAATGTGCCCAGTACGACGTGATGATACTGGACGTGATGATGCCTAAGATGGACGGCTTTACACTGGTGAGGAAGCTGCGGGAGCGGGGGGACAACACCCCGGTGTTGTTTCTCACCGCCAGAGACGCCGTGGCGGACAAGGTGCAGGGCCTGGAGAGCGGGGGGGACTATTATCTCACCAAGCCCTTTGACTTCAAGGAGCTGATGGCGGTGGTGAGGGTTATGGCCAGAAAGTATACCGGCAACCGCTCCAATGTCTATACCATTGCGGATTTGAGCCTGGACAGCAACACCAGGACCGTGACCCGGGCGGGGAAGAATATCGAGCTCACCGCCAAGGAATTCTCCCTGCTGGAGTATATGATGAGGAACAAGGAAGTGGTGCTCTCCCGGGAGATGATAGAGAACAACCTCTGGAACTACGATTACGAGGGCGGCACCAATGTGGTGGACGTGTACGTGGGTTATCTCAGAAAGAAAATGGATACAGGCTTTTCAAAAAAACTTATCCACACCGTCTGGGGCGCCGGCTGGGTGTTGAAGGAGAAGTAAAGGAGCAGGCCTATGCTTTCGGTAAAAATGAGGATGACTTTGTGGTTCACCCTGATGGTGCTGCTGATGGCGGCCATGGTGCTGGTGTTTGTGCTGGTGATAAACGCCAATACTAT
Organism: Candidatus Limivicinus sp.; assembly: GCA_048417135.1. Taxonomy (GTDB): domain Bacteria; phylum Bacillota; class Clostridia; order Oscillospirales; family Oscillospiraceae; genus Limivicinus. Next base: position 4,421 of record DBFSDV010000039.1, read on the forward strand.
AAGCGACGACCCGGCGGGACGTCTGGTGAAGGTGGTGCTGTCCAACGCCGGGGACGTGGAGTTCGACCACGGCCGCTTTGAGTGGGACGACCTGGACGCCTATAGCCGGGGGGTATACTGCAATTTTTATAATGACCAGGGTGAGGTACTTATGGGCGCCATGCCTCAGGAGGTGGATATCCAACTGCCTCTGGAGGCAAATGTGATGCGAAGTGTTTTTGTTGATGAAACAGAATACTACATATATGACAGCTACGTTGACATGGATGTCACCGGTATATGGATAAGAGGCGTTATAAATGCCAATGATCACTCGGGCCTGATGAAGACAATATTGATACTTACCATCAGCATAGTGCCTGCTCTGCTAATACTGGCAGTGGGGGGAGGCTGGCTCATAGCTTGGCTGTCCTTCCGGCCCATGGACAAGATGATAGGCATAGCCAACGACATCTCCGACGGGGGCGACCTGAGCCGCAGGCTGGCCCTGAAGCGGGGGCCCAAGGAGCTAAGGCGGCTGGGACGGGTCTTCGACAGGATGTTCGAGCGGCTGGAGCAGTCCTTTACGGCGGAGAGCCAGTTCGTCTCCGACGCCTCCCACGAGCTGCGTACCCCTATCACCATCATCCTGGCCCAGTGCGACCGTTCCCGGCGCAAGGACGAGAGCAAGGAGGATTTTCTAACCTCCATAGGCATCATCGAGGAGCAGGCCAAGGGAATGTCCCAGTTGGTGCAGCAGCTGCTGGGTCTGACCAGAATGCACCACGGCACTGACCGCTATCCCATGAAAGAAGGGGATATCAGCGCCTTTGTGGAAATGTGTGCCAACGAGTTTGTACCGGAGAATGACCGGGGCATAGAGCTGAAAACGGAGATAGAGGACCAGGTCTCCCTGAAATTCAATGCCGCTCTCATTTCCCGGGTCGTCCATAATCTGCTGCAAAACGCCTATAAATACGGCAAAGACAGGGGACACATCCTCCTGAGCCTGAAAAAGCTGAAGGACGGGGCGGAGATATCCGTCAGCGACGACGGCATAGGCATAGCGAAAGAGGACCTGGACAAGGTGTGGAAGCGATTCTGGCAGGCGGACAGCTCCCGGGGCGAGGACGGGGGCAGCGGCCTGGGCCTTGCCATGGTGAAGGAGATAGCCCAGTTCCACGGCGGCAGCGTGAGAGTGGAGAGCGAACCGGGCAACGGCAGTACCTTTACGGTGTTCCTGCCTGATTGAAAATTATGATAAGACAAGAAACCCCGGCGGAGCATTCCGCCGGGGTTACAATGTGTTTGACACTATATATTGAACATCACCAGGCCGTAGCCCATGACGCAGAGGAACATCACTGTAGACAGCAGCAAGGTGCCGGGGAGGCAGCGCCTGGGCTCCACCACGTTTTTAAGCCTGTAGCGCATGGTACGCCCGGCGGCGGAGAGACAGCTGGTAAAGCCCGGGGCCTTGCCGGAATTCATGAGAAGCAGACGGGCGTAAGCCTGCCGCTCCTCACGGCCCACGCCCTCCAGCACCAGCTCGTCGCAGGCCAGTTCCAGGTCCTCCGCGGCCCGGCGCACCGCCAGCCACACCAGGGGGTCGAACCAGCAAAAGGCCAGACAGAAGGCCAGACATACCTTGGTGTGGATGTCGCAGCGCTGAAGGTGACAGACCTCGTGGCGGAAGATGAAGTTCAGCTCCTGCTCCGTGTAGTCCCGCCGGGGCAGGAGAGTGACCCGGGTCTGGTCATAGAAGCCCATGGAAAGGGGAGAGCTGAGGGACTCACAGTAACAGAGCTTCACAGGCTTGAGGTAGGACACCCGCTCCAATTCAGCTTTGAAAAGTTCCAGCTCCCGGCCTTCCGTCACCTCCCGGGCCGAGGCCATGGTGCGCTTATAGAACAGATGGTTTTCAAGCAACTTCCAGCCGAAGATGACCAGGGCCACCGGGAGATAGACAGCCATGAACAGGCGGGGAAAGTCGGGAGGCAGCTTGAGGGTCCACAAGGCCTCCCTGGCCAGATTGTCCGGCACGGCGGGATTATAGAAAAGGAAGGTGGGCAGAAGCCACAAAACGGCGCAGGCACGGGAGGAAAAGAAATGCCTCAGCAGGGGCAGGAGCAGAAGCAGTAGAATGAAATATATGTTTATGGTGAGCACTGCACCCAGAAAGATCACGGTCATGCCCCAGAGATTGCACAGGCCCAGAACCAGGATAAGGAGCAGATATACACCCAGGGCTATGGGCAGGTAAAGGGGATTAAGGTACACATAGGTATATTTGTGCCCGGCGGGGGCGTCGCCATAGGCAATGGAGGCCGGAGCTCCCTCTTCATAGCGCCGGCTGCGGCGATAGCCCCAGGCCACCAAGGCACTCAAAAAAAGGCCTACAAAGAGCCTGAAAAACAGAGGGCTTTCAAAAAAACTCATAGCTCATCCCTCTCCAAAAGCTCCCGGAGCTCATCCAGCTCTTTCCTGCTCAGCCCGGCGTCGCTGAGGGACAGGGCAAAGGAGCTAAGAGAGCCGCCGAAGAGTTTATCCAGAATGCTTCGGCTCTCCCTGGCCAGATAGTCCCTCCGGGAGATGAGGGGAGTGTACAGGTTACTGCGGCCCTCCCGCTCCGCCCTGAGAAAGCCCTTTTCACACAGGCGGGTGAGAAAGGTGAGGATGGTGGTGGGGGCCAGGCTGCGCCGGGCGGAGAGCTCCCGCTCAATATCCTGCCGGGAGACGCCGCCCCCCTTGGCCCAGATTATCTGCATCACTTCCAGCTCGGCGTCAGGGAGATGGGGAAAGTCCTTCATAGCGCTTCACCTCCAATTATTCTACAACTGTAGTACTTCCAGATATATTCTACAACAGTAGAATATATCTGTCAAGGGGCCTGGGCATAGAAAATCCCCGGCGCTTCCAGAGGGAGGGCGGGGGGAGCCCAAAGCCTCGGAAGGAGCCGGGGAAAGGGGTGACGGTGTTGATTTATAGGGGGAGCGGGAGACTCACACCAGGGGATTACGGAGGGTGCCTATGCCCTCTATCTCCACATCCACCACATCGCCGGGCTTGAGCCACTGCTTGGTCTGGCCCTCAAGGGCCACGCCGCTGGGGGTGCCGGTGTAGATCAGGTCGCCGGGGCATAGCTTTATGTACTTGGAGGCATAGCTGATTATCTTGGCGCAGGAGAAGATCATATCCCGGGTGCTGCCGTCCTGGCGCAGCTGGCCGTTCACATAGCTGCGGATGGCCTTGGGCTCATCCGGGTCATAGGAGTCGGCGGTGACTATGCAGGGGCCGCAGGGGCCGAAGCCGGGCATGGTCTTGCCAATGAGCCACTGTCCGCTGCGCATCTGGGCGTCTCTCAGGGAGAAGTCGTTGCCGCAGGTGTAGCCGAAGACGGAGGCTTTGGCCTGCTCCTCGTCCACATTCCAGCACTCCTTGCCCATGACGATGACCAGCTCCGCCTCGTAATCGTAGCTGCTCTCCCACTCCGGCAGCTCCACCGGGGCGCCGCAGGGCACCAGGGCATTGGCAAATTTGGAAAAGAGGATGGGGTATTCAGGGACCTTCATATTTATGCCGGCGGCATGGGCCCGGTAATTAAGCCCCACGCACAGCAGCTTGCCTATGGGCTGCACCACATTGGCAAAGACGGGGCTGGCCACCGTGGGCAGACTCTCGTCCTCCGCATATTTTTTCAGCTCCCCGGTGCAGCCGTCGGAGATAAGTTGGTTCATGCTGCCGGTGTAGCCGGCGGCTTTCAGGTCCACTACGCCCCGGGATGTGACCAGGGCCAGATGGGTCTCACCCTCCACAGAAATGTTGCACAGCTTCAAGGCCTTTGCCTCCTCTATAATATTCTTTACAAAAATATTATACACGGCCCTGAGTCCCGGCGCAACAGTTCCAAAGGGGCTTATCCAAGTTTTCCCACCAGCTCGCCCCAGAGCTCCAGAGCCTTGAAGCGCAGTTCGTAGCCCTCCTCCTCGCTGATGAGGCGAAAGTCCTCCTCACCCAGCTGCTGCTCCACGGTGTCGGACTGGGCGGCGGAGAGGCAGACGGGGGGAAAGACGATGCACCACCAGTTGTGGCCCCGGCCCTCGCCCAGGATGACCCGGAGGGACTCGTACTCCCCGGCGGGGAGGGTGAAGCCCTCATAGCTCTTGGTGGGGTAGTTCTCCCGGGTGAGGCTGACGGTGACGCCCCGGCCCTCGGAGACGGCCTGGGCGGTCTCACGGATATTGTCCAGCTCCGAGGCCAGTATCTCCCGGGCCTGGGCGCTGCTCTCCGCCGCCTCCAGCTTGGGGGAGATGTACTCCAGCACGGCGTCCCTGACCCGCAATTTCAGCTGCTGCTCATACTCGTCGTCGGAGACGGCGACGACATGGAAGCGCACCAGCTTTTCACTGAGGGAAGCCTGCCGCCCCTGGGCCCAGAGGGCCGCCAGAGCGGTGAGAGACAGGGCGATGAGCAGCGCCGTCTCCCAAAGTTTCAGGGATTTTATCTTGGTCTTGAACATATGAAAAACCGTCCTTGCTATGTAGTGTATGCACATAGCTTGGACGGTTTTTTCATATTTTAAACCGGGCTTTAAAAATCAGCGGTTGTCCACCTTTTCCGGGTACAGGTCGTGCATGCTCAGCCGCTGCCAGGCCACCTCCTCCCAGCGGGTGCCGGGGCGGCCGTAGTTGCAGTAGGGGTCGATGGAGAGCCCGCCCCTGGGGGTGAACTTGCCCCAGACCTCGATGTACTTGGGGTCCATCAGCTTTATAAGGTCCTTCATGATGATGTTCATGCAGTCCTCGTGGAAGTCTCCGTGGTTGCGGAAGCTGTAGAGATACAGCTTCAATGACTTGCTCTCCACCATGCGCTCTCCCGGCACATAGGAGATGTAGACGGTGGCAAAGTCCGGCTGGCCGGTGATGGGGCAGAGGCTGGTGAACTCCGGGCAGTTGAACTTCACGAAGTAGTCGTTGTCCGGGTGTTTGTTCAGGAAGGTCTCCAGCACCTCGGGGGCATAGTCGCTCTTGTATACGGTCTTTTTGTTTCCCAGCAGGGAGAGGCCCTCGGCCTCGGCGGAATTTCTGCCGCTCATGTTCTTTTCCTCCTCAGTCTAATTTCCAGATTTTTTTCAGGGCCGAGGTGAGCAGTACCCCGGCAATGCCGGCGACGAACTGGCCCACCAGCAGGCTCAGAGCCATCACCCAGTAGGGCAGCCCCAGCAGATAACTCAGCCAGGAGGCCACGCCCAGGGCCGGGATGAGGGTGACGGGCAGGGCGGTAAGAGCGACGCTCCGCCGCTTTTTGCCCAGCCAGGCGCAGCAGCCGGCGGTGAGCAGGCCCACCAGACCGCCGCCCACGATATCGAAAAAGCCGAAGCCGCCCATGAGCATGTTGGACAGCAGATTGGCCAGAGCCAGCGGCACGACCAGGAACGAAAACAGATATGCTGTGGAATACATGGCTGTGGCTATGCGCACCTGGTACTGGCCGAAAGCAAAGCTCTGGGTCAGGTACATCAGCACTATGTAGATGGCCATGACGGCTCCGGAAAAGCAGAGCTTCCGGGTCTGGTCCATATTCTTCATATCCATTTTCATCACCTCCGGACAGAAAAAGACGCACCCATCCAGGGTGCGTCCAAACAAATAACTTTTACACGGTACTTGTTTTCGTCCCTAGTTTTGTTTATAGACAGGATGGTCACGAACTGTCTGCCGCAAAGCGGGCTTATTTTATCACAGGGAAAGGCGGCTTGCAAGGCTTTTTTATTGCCTCAATCCAGCACTCTGCCCACGCAGCGGGCGCTCTCGCAAAAACCGTAGTCCTTGCGCAGCAGGGAGCAGAGCTCCTCCGTGGCGGCCTCCGGGCGAAAGACCCCGAATACCGCAGAGCCTGTGCCGGTCATCACCGCCCCCAGGGCCCCGTGGTCCAGGAGTATGCTCTTTATCTCCGACACCGTGCGAAGCCTCCGGTCCTCCACGTCCTCAAAGACATTGTACATCCTGCGGCACATCTGGCCAAGGTCCCCCTGCTCAATGGCGGTGAGGAGCCCGGCGGTGTCCGGGTGGCGGCGGAGAGGTATCTGGTCCAGCTTCCTGAACAGCTCAGGAGTAGATATGGAAAATTCCGGCTTGCACACTACGAAGAGACAGTCCGGCAGGGGAGGCAGGGCCCGGAGCTTTTCCCCCCGCCCGGTGGCCAGTGCCGTGCCCCCCGCCACGCAGAAGGCCACGTCGGAGCCCACGGCGCAGGACAGCTCCTCCAGCTCCGCCGTGGACAGGGGGAAGCCGTAGAGCCGGTTCAGGGCCCTGAGCACCGCTGCGGCGTCGGAGGAGCCGCCGCCCATGCCGGCCCCCACGGGGACCTTTTTATCTATCTTTATCAGCAGGCCCCGGCCCTCATGGCCGGTGGCCTCCAGAAATTTCAGCGCCGCCTTTACCGCCAGGTTCCGCTCGTCCCCGGGGATGAAGGGCAGATTGGTCTTGGCCCGCACTCTGCCGCCCTCCTCCGGGCTCAGCTCCACCTCGTCATAAAGGGAGACGGTCTGCATCACCATCACCATGTCGTGGTAGCCGTCCTGCCGGCGGCTGGACACGTCCAGGGAGATGTTCAGTTTGGCGTAGGCTTTCTCTTTTATGCTGTCCATATGCTTATCCTCTCTGTCTGATGTGTGAAAAGCTCAGAGCTCGTATACCCGCAGCTCCCAGGGCCGGGCGGCAAAGCCCTCGCCCTGAAGGGGGCAGTCCGGGTAGTTGGAAAACAGCAGCTCTCCCCGGGAAAGCTCCACGCTCTCCAGGGGCTTGAAGCGGTGGGGCTTGGAGGAGAAATGGCAGATGACCAGCAGCCGCCGGCCCTGATAGCTGCGCTCGTAGACGTAGAAATGCCTGTCCCTTGGACGGAGCTCCAGATAGTCCCCGTATAGGACCAGGGGCTCAGACTTCCGGTAAGCCAGCAGCCGCCGGTAGAAGTTCAAAAGGGAGTCCGGGTCGTTTTCCTGGGCCGCCACGTTCACGGTGCCGTAGTTGGGATTCACCGGGAACCAGGGCTCTGCGCTGCTGAAGCCGGCGTTGGCCGTGGCGTCCCACTGCACGGGGGTGCGGGCGTTCTCCCGGCTGGTCTCCTTCAGCAGCTCCATGGCCTTCTTCTTGCCCACCACGGCGCTGAATATGCGGTAGTTGTTGTGGCTGGCCACGTCCTTGTACATGCCTATCTCCGGCAGGCGGATGTTGGTCATGCCTATCTCCTGGCCCTGATAAATGAAGGGCGTGCCCCGCTGGAGTATGTACATGGCGGCAAGCAGCTTGCCGCTCTCCGCCGGGTAGTCCTCGCTGCCGTAGCGGCTGATTATCCGGGCGTGGTCGTGGTTTTCTATGTACAGGGCGTTCCAGCCCTTGCCGGCGAGCTTGTACTGCCAGTCGGAAAAGGCCCGCTTCATCTTCCTGAGATTGAAGGGCAGGCGGAGCATGTCCGTCATGAAGCAGTCCGCCTCCATGTGGGAGAAGGCTATCATCTCGTTGAGGACCTGGCCCTCGCCCTCGGTGACGTAGCGCAGGGCGATGTCCGCATCGGTGAGGGGGCTCTCCCCCACGGTGAAGCAGTCGTAGTCCTTGAGCACCTTGTCCTTAAACTCCTTCAGATAGTCGTAGACCTCCGGCCGGTTGGAGAAGTACTTCATGCCGTTGGATATGGGCAGCTTGGGGTAGGCGTTGGGCAGGCCAGGGGCCTTGGCGATGAAGGTGACCACGTCCTCCCGGAAGCCGTCCACCCCCAAATCCAGCCAGAAGCGGAGAATGTCCTCCACCTCGGCGCGGACCTTGGGGTTGTCCATGTTCAGGTCCGGCTGCTTTTTTGCGAACAAATGGAGATAGTATTCGTCTAAGTTACTGTCATACTCCCAGGCCCCGCCCTCGAAGAGACTGGTCCAGTTGTTGGGGGGCAGGCGCCTGCCCGACGGGCCCTTCTTCCCGCTCCGCCAATAGTAGTAGTCGTGGTAGGGGCTGTCCTTGGACTGGCGGCCGGCTTTGAACCAGGGGTGCTCGTCGGAGCTGTGGTTCACCACCAGGTCCATGAAGACCTTCAGCCCCCGCTTGTGGGCCTCCTCCAGCACCCGGCGAAACAGCTCCAGATCCCCGAAGTCCGGGTGGATGGACTTGTAATCGGCTATGTCATAGCCGAAGTCGACGTTGGGGGAGGGGTAGAGAGGGGAAAACCAGATGGCGTCCACATTCAGGCTCTTGATGTAGTCCAGCTTCTCCAGCACTCCCCAGAGGTCGCCTATGCCGTCTCCGTTGCCGTCCCGGAAACTGCGGGGCCAGATGTGGTATACCGACATTTCCTTGTACCATGGGGTGAAGGCCATTGCCTCAGCTCCTTCCTGTATTTTCCTTGCAGCTTGCTTTTATTAAGATATATTTTAGCATATTTATTGTGTCTCCACAACTGTTGACAATGGTTTGAGGATATGTT
>DBFSDV010000040.1:0-50926 GCA_048417135.1 Candidatus Limivicinus sp.
AAAATCCTTTATCATGATGATTAGCCCACTCCTTATCATTTGGCTGCCTCCTTCCAGTATTCGACACACTGAAAGAATAGCCGATTTTAAGGCGTGGGTCAATTTTTGCCCGACTCAATTATACTCCGGCGGTTACAGGGCCGCTTTCCCGTGTCCAGACACTTGCTCAGGCCCTGTCAAAAATGCTTAAATGAATTTATTCATTTTTAACAGGGAAATATGCAATGGATATGTTGACAAGAAACCTGAAATGATATACTATTATAGTAGAGCAGTTTGTTGGAAAATTGTGCAATTTAACTAAGGAGGTAAATGATGAAAAAGATTTTAGCGCTGCTGCTTGTTTTTGTACTGGTATTCTCCCTGTGCGCCTGCGGACAGAGTGAGACCACCGAAGAGCCCGCCGCCGAGGAACCCGCAGCCGAAGAGCCCGCCGCCGAAGCCCCCGCCGAGGAGACCGGCAAGCTCTACAACGTGGCCTACCTGGTGAACGGCAACCTGGGCGATAAGTCCTTCTTCGACTCCGCAGAGTCCGGCCTGGCCGCTCTGGAGGAGGCCGGCCGCATCGAGTATGTCACCATTGAAATGGGCGGCACCGATGAGGACCAGCCCACCTGGCTGTCCACCCTGTACGATGTGTCCGAGTCCGGCGAGTATGATGTGGTAGTCTGCGGCACCTATCAGATGCCCGACTATCTGAAGGAAGTTGCCACCGCCTATCCCGACCAGAAATACCTGATTTTCGACGACAACACCTATGTTGGCGCCAACAGCAATGTTGTGAACATCACCTACAAGCAGAACGATATGGGTTACCTGGTGGGTATCTTTGCTGCCTGCATGACTGTGGACACCAGCATCGATATGATCAACGAGGACGCAGTTGTAGGATTTGTGGGCGGCGTTGACTCTCCCGTTATCAATGACTTCCTTATAGGCTTCATCGAGGGCGCCCGCTCCGTCAATCCCGATATCAAGATAGACACCCGCTACACCAACGACTATGTGGATACCGCCATAGCCAAGGAGTACGGTCTGTCCATGATAAACGACAATAACTGCGACATAATCTGGGGCGTGGCAGGCAATGCCGGCAACGGCGCTGCCGAGGCCGCTCTGGAGACCGGCAAGGCCTGGTTCATCGGCGTGGACTCCGACCAGGAGCTCACTTTGTCCAGCGACCTGGCCGCCATCACCCTCACCTCCGGCCTGAAGAACATCGGCAACTCACTGATCTGGTTCTTTGACGAGCTGGATGCTGGCAACGAGTACTGGGGCACTGAGGTCACCCTGGGCCTGGCCGAGGGCGGTGTCGGCATAGTCACCGACAAGAACTTCAATACCTACGCTTCCGACGCCACCAAGGCCGCCGTGACCGAGGCCCAGGAGAAGGTCCTCTCCGGCGAAATAGTGGTTCCCACCGCCATCGGCTCCAACGCCGTGGATGTGGTCACCGTCCGTGAGGAAGTGCGTCCGTAAACAAATATAGTTCGCCGCTATGCTGTATGCAAAGTACAATGCGGCAATTCCCGGGAGGGGGCTCGGCAGAGTTCCCTCCTGGTTCATATTGAGCGGTCTCAGCTTTTTTCTGAGTGTGGAGCCAGGGCCTGGACTGAGAAAAGAGCTGAGAGCTCCTTGACAGGAGAATGGCAAATGAAAGATGAAGAGGAGGGAAGTTAGCTATGCCAGACGAAAAAAACGCCTGTACGGGTGAATATGTCGTCCAGATGAAGGGGATAACCAAGGTATATCCCAATGGAGTCGCCGCAAACCAGGACGTGGATTTTAATCTGAGAAAGGGTGAGATACACGCCCTCATGGGTGAAAACGGCGCAGGCAAGTCCACGCTGATGAAGATGCTGTTCGGACTGGAGCAGCCCACCAGCGGAGAGATAATCGTGAAGGGAGAGAAGCTGCACATCTCTTCCCCCGCCGTGGCCATTGAGCATGAGATAGGCATGGTGCACCAGCACTTCATGCTGGTCCCCAGCCTTTCCGTGGCGGAGAACATGGTGCTGGGCATGGTGCCCAGAAAGTCGGGGATATTCATCGACAAGGCCAAGGCCATAGAGATAACCCGGGAGTACTCGGAAAAGTACAATCTCCATGTGGAGCCGGAGGCCAAGGTGGCGGACATCCCCGTGGGAATGAAGCAGAAGGTGGAGATATTAAAGGCCTTGGTGCGGGGCGCCAGCATACTGATACTGGACGAGCCCACCGCAGTGCTCACCACCCAGGAAACGACGGAGCTGTTCAGGGAGCTCAAAAATCTCAAGGAGCAGGGATACACCATAGTCTTCATCTCCCACAAGCTCAATGAGATTATGGAGATAACCGACCGGCTGACCATTCTCAGAGGCGGGCGCAGCATGGGTGTTTACAACACCAAGGACGTGACCAAGGAACAGATATCCCGGCTGATGGTGGGCAGGGACGTCATACTGGAGGTCCAGAAAGATAAAGCCCAGCCCGGCGACACGGTGCTGAAGGTGCGCTCCCTGGAGTACATAAACGGCTGGAACAAGAAGATGCTGGACAAGGTGTCCTTTGACGTGCGCAAGGGTGAGATCCTTGGCATTGCCGGCGTGGAGGGCAACGGCCAGAAGGAGCTGGTGGACATACTCTTCAACTTCCAGCGGCCCAGCGGCGGCAGCGTCCAGGTGAACGGGGAGAACGTGCTGGGCAAGCCCCAGCAAAAGCTCCGGGAGATGGGCGTGGCCCTGGTGCCGGAGGACCGTATGATATACGGCATAGCTTCCGCCGCTACCATTGAGGAGAACCTGATATCCGACCGCTGCGGCGAGAAGCGGCTGAACAAGGGACCGGTGTTCAATATGAGCGCCATCCACAGCGAGGCCGACCGGCTCATCGAGGAGTTCACCGTGCTGTGCAAATCCAGGAGGCAGCAGGTTGGCATGCTCTCCGGCGGCAACATCCAGAAGGTGGTGGTGGCCAGGGAATTCTCCAATGACCCGGTGCTCATCATCGCCGATCAGCCCACCAGAGGCATAGATGTTGGAGCCACGGAGTTTATACGGAAAAAGCTCCTGGAGCTGTCCCGCTCCGGCATTGCGGTGCTGCTTATATCCGCCGACCTCAACGAGGTGATGGAACTGTCCGACAGTCTTATCGTCATGCATAACGGGCACATCGCCGCCTACTTTGAGGACACCGCAGACCTGACAGACGCGGAGATGGGCGAATATATGCTGGGACTTAAACATCAGAGTCAGGAGGAGATAGGGAGGGTATGTCATGACTAAAAAACGTGAGATAGGCTTTGCCCTCATACGGGGCTTCCTCGCTATCCTCATAGCCTTGCTGGTGGCCACTCTGCTGATATTCATCAGCGCCGAGGGCGACGGCATTGGGGAAAAGCTGGCGGCCGCGGGGGAGGCCCTGAAACAGCTGCTCATAGGCCCGCTGTTTCGCATGGGCAAAAACGGGACCACCTTTGAATTCAAGCGCCTGGCGGATGTCTTTGCCGCCATGATTCCTACGATATTTACGGGGCTGTCCGTCTGCGTCATGTTTTCGGCCAACCAGTTCAACCTGGGCTCCGAGGGCGGCTCCATGCTGGGCGCCTTCGTGGCCGGCATGGTAGCCGTGTACGTGCCCATGGCCGCCGGTGTCCACGCTGTGGTGGCAGTGCTGCTGGCAGGCGTCGCCGTGGCATTGGTGATGCTGATACCGGCAGTACTGAAGGCAAAAATGGGAGTTAGCGAAATGGTCAACTCCCTGATGCTAAACTACATAATCATGTACATAATCAAGTACCTGATGAGCACCCACCTGGCGGACAAGTCCAAGGGCCAGATACAGTCCTTCCCCTTTATGGAGACGGCCAAGATAGGCCCCATAATCAACAACAGCGTGTTCACCGGGGCAAAGCTCACCTGGGGCTTTGTGGTGGCCATCATTGCGGTGTTCATTGTGGCGGCCTTCATGTACCGCACCCGCTGGGGCTACTCCATACGTATGATAGGCATTAACCAGTCCTTCTCCATGTACTCCGGCATGAAGGTGGGGGCCGTGATGGTCCTCTCCCAGGTGCTGGGCGGCTTCCTGGCAGGTGTGGGCGGCGGCATAGAGATGCTGGGCCGCTATTCCACCTTCTCCTGGAGCGCTCTGCCGGGCTATGGCTGGACGGGCATAACCATTGCAATATTGGCGGGGAACAATCCCCTGTACGTACCCCTGGCGGCCTTCTTCATGGCCTATCTGTCCAAGGGCTGCGATTTGATGGCCACCTATGCGGGAGTCCCCGCCCAGCTTATAGATATTATCCAGGGCGTAATATTCCTCTTCTTTGCCGCCGAGCAGTTCATGGCCCGCTACCGCCAGAAGCTGGTGGTGAAGAGCGCTCAGGAGGAGCTGCAGAGGAAAAATGTCCAGGACATAGAGGAAGGGGGTGCCGTGAATGTCTAACTTCATGAGCATGCTGCTGACCCCGGAGTTCTTCTTCTCCATCCTGCGCATCTCGGCCCCCATCATCTTTGCCACTCTGGCGGCCATAGTGGTGGAAAAGGCGGGCTTTTGCAACATAGGCATAGAGGGACTTATGATGTTCTCCGCCCTCAGCGGCTCCCTGGTGAGCTACTATGCCGGCAGCTGGTTCTGGGGACTGCTGGCGGCCTTGGTGGTGGGCGTGCTGATGAGCCTTATAATGGGCTTCTTCGCCTTCCAGATGAAGACCGACATAGTCCTGGTGGGCATAGCCATAAACATGATGGGCTCCGGCGGCACGCTGTTTTTGTGCAAGGTCATCACCAACATCACCGAGGGCAGGGCCATGGCCTCCACCACGGGGCTTATTACCAAGAGCCTGTGCATACCGGACATTACCATTCCCCTTATAAACAAGATCCCCTTTATAGGGCAGGTGCTCTCGGGCCACAATCTGCTGACCTATCTGGCCTTCCTGCTGTGCCTGCTCACATCCATAATGCTGTACAAGACCAGTTTGGGCCTGAACATCCGGGCCGTGGGTGAAAACCCCAATGCGGCCTCCTCCGTGGGCGTTTCGGTGCTGAAGATAAAGTACATCGCCATGGGCTTTTCCGGGCTCATGAGCGGCTTTGGCGGGGCCTTCATGTCCATGGCCTACGCCCAGGGCTGGTCCCTGGACATGGTGGCGGGCCGCGGCTTTATCGCCCTGGCTGCCCAGGCCATGGGCAACGGCGAGTGCCTGGGGGGCATGCTGTCCTCCCTGGTGTTCGGCTTCGCCCAGGCTTTGGGCATCAAGTTCTCCGCCATCGGCCTGGACTCCAACCTGGCTTCCCCCATACCCTACGCCGTCACCATCATTGGCCTTGTGATCTTTGCAGTGTCCAGGAACCGGAAGGAGATGAAAAAGCGCTCCTCCGCCGCCCTGGAGAAAAAGGCCTCCTCCGAGGCCTGAAGCTTGAATACTGCGCCGCCGGAAGGGCCTGCGCAGTGCCACATGAACCGAAGGGAGAAATGAAATGCCTTCAAATAAAAAGATACCCCTCATCCTGGACGGCGACCCGGGCCATGACGACGCCATAGCCTGGGTCCTGGCCCGGGCCAGCGGCGCCTTTGATATACGGGCGGTCACCACCGTGGGGGGTAATTCCACCCTGGAAAAGACCAGCTACAACGCCAGGCGGGTCTGTACCCTCATCGGCCTGGACGCCCCGGTGGCGGCGGGCAGGCCCTGCCCTCTGGTCACAGATTTGGAGATAGCTCCCAATATCCACGGGGAGTCGGGGCTGGACGGCCCGGAGCTGCCGGAGCCGGCAATGGAGCTGAGCACCCTCAGCGCCGTGGAGCTGATGGCCAAGGTGCTGAGAGAGAGCAGCGAACCGGTGACAATTGTCTCCACCGGGCCCTTGAGCAACACCGCGGCCCTGCTGCTTTCCCACCCGGAGCTGAAGAGCAAGATAGAGCGGATAAGCCTAATGGGCGGCGGCATTGCCTACGGCAACTGGACCCCGGCGGCGGAGTTCAACATACTGGTGGACCCGGAGGCCGCCAAGTGCGTGTTCACTTCCGGGATACCCCTTATAATGTCCGGCCTGGACGTGACGGAAAAGGCCCTTGTCCTGCCCCGGGACTTTGAGCGCATAAGGGCTCTGGGCAACCCGGTGAGCAGCATAGTTGCCGAGTGGCTGGAGTTTTTCTACACCTTCCACAGGAGCATCGGATATGAAGGAGCGCCTATGCACGACCCCTGCGCCGTGGCGGTGCTGCTGCACCCGGAGCTGTTTAAAATCAAGGACCTGCACGTGGAGATAGAGACCTGCGGGGAATACTGCAAGGGAGCCACTGTGGCGGACACCCTGGGCCTGTCCGGGAAAAAGCCCAATGTGTCCTGCGTCATGGATGTGGACAGGGATGCCTTTGCCGACTATTTGGTGGAGAGCATTAAATTCTACGGGGAGGCGGAGAGATGAAGAAGATTCCCATCTGGATGGACTGCGACACCGGCACCGACGACGCCGTGGCCATAATGACCGCCCACGCCCTGGAGGAGCTGGAAATAGTCGGGCTCTCTACAGTCTGCGGCAATGCGCCCCAGGAGCTGACCTACCCCAATACCCTGCGGCTGAACCGGCTCATGGGTACCGACTACCCGGTGTATCGGGGGGCGGAGTCCCCGATGCTGAAAAAGCTGGAGACGGCCGAGACCTTCCACGGGAAAAACGGCTTGGGGGACGTGGAGCTGCCCCTGCCGGAAAACCCGGTGTACAGGGAGGAGCGGGCCTGGGACGCCCTGTATGAGACGGCCAAGGCCTATAAGGGGGAGCTGAAGCTCATTGCCACCGGACCCCTCACCAACGTGGCCATAGCCCTGGCCAAGTACCCGGAGCTTCCGGAGTATCTCCCGGAGATACTCATAATGGGAGGCTCTGCGGCCTATGGCGGCAATGTTACCCCGGCGGCGGAGTTCAATATCTATGCCGACCCGGAGGCGGCGGCCGCCGTCTTCAAGTCCGGGATGCACGTGGTGATGTGCGGCCTGGATGTGACCATGCAGGGCTATTTCACCCCGGAGGACCTGGAGGAGCTGGAGGCCGGAGGCACTGCCGGCGGCCGCTTCACCAAGGCCTGCCTCAGCAAAGCCATGGCGGCCCTCACCGGCTTCGGCCTGCCGGGGGTGGCCATGCACGACTCCTGCCCGGTGGTGTATCTGGTGCACCCGGAGTTCTTTGAGGGAGAAGAGGCGGGCGTGTATGTGGAGACCAGGGGCAGTATCACCAACGGCAAGACTGTCACCGACCTGTACAGCGATAAGCAGTTTGAAAAGAAGAATGCCACTGTGGTGCTTAAGCTGGACAGAGACAAATTCATTGCCCTGCTGAAAGAATCGGTGAGCAAAATCAAGTGAGGAAAAATCAATAAAAAATAAAGCTCTCGGTTTTGAGAGCTTTATTTTTACAAAACAGAATCGGATAGTCAAAAGCTCCTGGCCAGGGCGGCGGCCTTGTCCTTGGCCTCCTGAAGCAGGGCCTTGCCGTCATAGCAGGAGGTGTCCATGGCGTCGGCGGCAATGCAGACGTAGTCTTTTATGCCGAAGAAGCTGTGCATGGCCTTCATGTAGCGGCTGCCCATCTCCATAGGGTCGCCGGTGTACACGCCGCCCCGGGTGGTGAGGTAGACCATGTGCTCCGCTTTGCATATGCCCTCCAGCCCGCCGTGGGCGCTGCGGAAAGTGATGCCGTCCACGGAGACCTGCTCGATGTATATCTTCAGCAGGGCGGGGAAACTCAGGTCCCAGAAGGGGGCGGCCACCACTATCTCCTCCGCCTGGGCAAACTGGTGGGCGTAGCGGAAGCGGGGATGGTCCAGCTCGCCCCGGGCCAGCAGGGCCTCCCGGGCCTCAAAGAAGGCCCCGCTGAGACAGGAGAGGTTCTCCTCCTCCAGCCTCAGCCGGGTGACATTGCAGTGCTCCGGCAGGGCGGCTATGAAGGCCTCCATCAGCTCCCGGGTCCTGCCCTGGCGGCGTATGCAGCAGTCTACAACAAGTACGTTTTTCATTTTGCGTTTTCCTTTCCGTCAAGTAATACGAAGGCCTCCAGGGCGGTGAGTATCTCCAGAGTCTCGCCCCGGGCCGTGAGTTGGGCTCCCCGGGCATAGCCGCCTATGGAGTCGGCGGTGTCCTGGCCGTAGAGGACCACATTGTTGAGAATGGAGGCAGCACGGACTCCCCGGAGCCGGGCTATGGTATAGAGGGCGGCGGTCTCCATATCCGCCCCCAGCACTCCCTTGGAGGACCAGTAGGCGCTCTGGGCCTCGTTTTCCTCATGGTAGAAGCTCTCGTGGCTGTGGACTATGCCCTCGTGCCATGCAGCCCCCAGAGAGCGGGCCGCTTCCACACAGAAGTTCAGAAGCTCCCGGTCGGCGCAGGCGGGGAAGATGTCCGGCACGTAGGCCTTGGAGGCCCCGTCGTCCCGCACGGCGGCCTGGGCGAATATCAGCTCCCCAAGGCCGATGCCCTCTTGCAGGGCGCCGCAGGAGCCTATGCGTATCATGGCCTTCACGCCGATGTTGTTCAGCTCCTCCACTGCTATGCCGGCGGAGCAGCCGCCGATGCCCGTGGAGATGGCCAGAATGTCCACGCCCTTGTAGCTGCCCCGGATGCTGAGAAATTCCCGGTTGTATTCCAGCTGCCGCACATTTTCCAGATGCTCCTCTATGCGGCGGATGCGGCCCGGGTCCCCGGGCATGAGGGCGTATCTGATGCCCAGAGTTTCCTCCAGCATGATATGGGCCTGTTTCATATAGGTCCCCCTTCCTCTGTCTTTATACCTTGATTTTACCATATACCCAGGGAGAAGGCAAAAGATTTGCAGAAAAAAGCCCGGGGCGGGGGACGGGACATACAGAACAGAGAGAAAAATACCGGGTCCGTCCGGGCCCCAGTTTGAGATACAAGTATATCAGGCGAACAAATCAATAAAAAGGAGAGTATGCCACATGCCAAATTATGATGTCATCGTTATCGGCGCGGGCAACGGAGGCCTCTCCGCTGCGGCATATCTGGCCAAAGAGGGGAAGAAGGTCCTGGTCCTGGAGAAGAACAATCTCCCCGGGGGCTGCGCCACCAGCTTCCGCCGGGGGGACTTCGAGTTCGAGGCCTCCCTCCACGAGCTCTGCCAGATGGGCGCGGGGGAAAAGCCGGGAGAGGTGCGCAAGCTGCTGGACGGCTACGGCCTGCAGGTGGACTGGGTGCCGGTGGAGGAGGCCTTCAGCTCCATAAACACCGACCCGGAGAAGGGCTTCAAGGTCCACATCCCTGTGGGCCTGGACAATTTCCTGGACGCCATGGAGGCGGCGGTGCCCGGCTGCCGGGAGTCCATGACTACCGTCATGGAGCTGGGGCGCATGCTGGACGAGGGTGTGGGCTGGCTGGTGGAGCGGCACAATGAGCCCAACGCCATGCAGAAAGTGGAGATGCTGCTGAAATACCGGGACATGATGAAGGTGGTGCCCGTTACCACCGATGAGATGCTCCGGCGCATAGGGGTGCCGGACAAGGCCCGGGAGATCTTCGAGTCCTACTGGGACTATGTGAGCGTGGACTCCACCAAAATGAGCTTTGCGGTGTACACCTACATGACCTACATGTATGTCACCCAAAAGCCCTGGATATGCAGGATGAGGAGCCATGAGATAGTCATGGCCTTTGACCGGCGCATCCGGGAGCTGGGGGGAGATATCTGGTACAACTGCGAGGTAAAAAAGATAGACGTGCGGGGCAATGCGGTCCACGGGGTGGAGCTGGACGACGGCAGCTATATCCCCTGCCGGCGGGTCATATCCAACCTGATGCCCACCGTGGTCTTCGACCGCATGGTGGACCCGGCGGAGGTGCCCATGAGGGACCGGAAGGCCATGAACGCCAGGAAGCTGGCCCAGGCCGCCTTCACCATCTACCTGGGGGTGGACCTGCCCGCCGACAAGCTGGGCATGGAGGGCTACGACACCTTCGTGCGCAGCACCGGGGACACCCTGGCCCAGTACAACAACGGAAAATCCATAGACACCCATGTGGACTACTGCGTGACCATACTAAACTACGTCATACCCAACGCCACAAGGCCCGGCAGCTCCCTGCTGGAGTTCAGCAAGTTCTATGCCGACGACCCCTTTGCCGGAGTCACTGAGGAGGACTACTTCAAAATCAAGGACAAGATAGCCATGGACACGGTGCTCCACTACGAAAAGCTCACCGGCGTGGATATCAGAAACCACATCGAGGAAGTGGTGGTGGCCACTCCCATGACCTGGGCCAGATACCTGGGCACCCCCAGAGGGGACGTCTACGGCTACGAGCCCAGTCACTGGGACGGCATGTTCCCCCGGGTGCAGTGCGGCCACAAGCTGGACTACACCATAAAGGGCCTGCGCTTCTGCGGCGGCCACGGCACCCAGATGGACGGCTACAGCCAGTCCTACCTCTCCGGGGCCGAGCAGGCCAGATACACTCTGCTGGATATGAAGGAGGGCAAATAAAATGAAGTACAATTACGACAAAAATGCCCTCAAGGGGCTGGGCATAGGGCCTTTCCTCAACCAGGTCAAGACCCGCAACAAGATGATAGAGGCGGCCCCCGACGATATGCCCCAGTCCGTATTCAACGTGAACCGGCTGGCGGCGGCCCTGCACCCCGCCCGGCAGTTTGTGAAGATAGCCTCCGTCACAGACCAGGGTGACGCCAAGAGTTTCCTGCTGGTCCCGGACCGGGAGAAGGGCACGGAGGAGCTGGCCTACTTCCGGGCCAGCCAGTATGTGAGCGTGGAGCTGAACATTGACGGGGCCCTGGTGAACAAGCCCTACACCATCCGCTCCGGGCCCAAGGACGCCCTGGGGGCGGACGGCAGCTACACCCTCACCGTTAAGCTCACCGACCCGGCCTATGCCTCAAAGTACATCCTGGACAACTGGAAGGAAGGGGACGGTCTGAGCATAAGCGGGCCTCTGGGGGATTTCTACTATCAGGCCCTGAGGGACGCAAAGCATGTGGTGGCCCTGGCGGGAGGCAGCGGCATCACCCCCTTTTACTCCATGGCCTCCGCCATAGTGGACGGCACCGAGAACTTCGACATGACCATACTCTACGGCAGCCGCAGCAGCGATAACATATTGCTGAAAGAGGAGATAGAGGCTCTGGCGGCGGAGAGCATGGGCCGGGTCAAGGTGGTGCATATCCTCTCCCACGAGGAGAAGGAGGGCTTTGAACAGGGCTTCATCACCGCGGAGCTTATAAAGAAATACGCCCCGGAGGGGGACTTCTCGGTGTTCATGTGCGGCCCCAAGGCCATGTACGACTTTGAGGACGGGGAGATGGCAAAGCTGGGCCTGCCCAAACGCCGGGTGAGGAAGGAGATGTCCGGGGACTATATGGGCGTGGAGAAAAACGCCGACTATCCGAAACCGGAGGAGCGGGAGTTCAGGCTCACCGTGGACATCCGGGGAGAGAAGCAGACCGTGCCCTGCAAGGCGGGGGAGAGCCTGCTGTGGGCCATGGAGAGAGCGGGGATAGCCGCGCCCTCCCACTGCCGCAGCGGCGAGTGCGGCTGGTGCCACTCCCGGCTGGTGTCCGGGCAGTACTTCTGCCCCAAGGAGGCGGACGGCCGCAGGATGGCCGACGAGAAGTTCGGCTGGATTCACCCCTGCTGTACCTTCCCCCTCAGCGATATGGAAATATGTGTTTATCCCCTGGTAAGTAAATAGTGCCGCAGAGCAGTATAAAGGGCGCCGGGAAGACCGGCGCCCTGTTTTTTCATTTTTGATTTTTCAGCCGCCTTCGCCGCATTTGTAATAGTCCTTTATGTACTGAACGAAGGTGTCGCGTATTCTTCTTGGCCTGGTGATATCAGAGTACATGGCCATGGTCAGCCTGGGGCTGTTCTCCAGGTTGAGAAAGACAAACTTGTCGTCATAGAACTTGGAGCGGGATATGCTCTCAAACTGCAGGGTGCAGCGCATGCCGAGAGAGATGTAGTGGCGTATGGTGCCGAGACGCACATCGGAGTTGGTGAGCTGGGGCATGAAGCCGTGGGACTTGCAGGTGTTGATAAGGAAGGTGAAGATCT
This sequence comes from Candidatus Limivicinus sp., assembly GCA_048417135.1. GTDB lineage: Bacteria > Bacillota > Clostridia > Oscillospirales > Oscillospiraceae > Limivicinus. Next base: position 12,064 of record DBFSDV010000040.1, read on the forward strand.
CCATGTCCTCCCTGGGGAAACAGAAGCGGGTGTTTTTCAGCTCGCTGAGATTGATGCAGCTGCCCCAGCTGTTCATCTGGGCGTAGTCCTTGTTGGTGATGAGTATCAGGGGGTCTGAAAACAGGGGGGTTATCTCATAGTTGGGTATCTCGCCGATAAGCTCCTTGTAGCCGAAACAGACCTCCGCCTGGCGCATGGACAAAGCCAGCTTTAAAGCGGAGTGGTCTTTCTCCAGAGTTTCGATATAGAAGTTGTCCTCCGCCACCTCAAAGGAGGTTATGGGGCGCAGAAGCCCGCTGTGGGCAATGTTCAGGAAAGTGCCGATGATCATTTTCCGCTGATGGTTGAGCCTGTAGTTGTCCGCAGCGGTGAGGAAGATCTCATAGTCCTCGGCGATGTTGTTTATGTAGTTGGAGAGATATTCCCCGAAAGGGGAGAGGGCAACGGCGCTGTTGCCCTTGCGGATGAAAAGCTCGCCGCCCAGAGCCTCTTCCAGAGCTATTATCTTTTTTGACAGGGAGGATTGGGAAATAAAGAGAGAATCCGCCGCTTTGGAAAAGCTCTTGTATTTGGCCACCGCCTGGAAGCATTGCAGATATTCAAATTTCATTTTTTTATCTATTCCTTTTTTCTAAAGAATAAAACATTTTTTGGAATAAATCAAGCGTGTATTTATGCTTGACACGATTTTGCCGTTATGAAAAAACAGAATCAAACTAAAAACAGACTGAATCTTTTGAACGTTTTGTTAAGAATTTGCGAGGCTGGAATTAAAAACCAACGGCATTATAGTGAAAATGTACAATTGTCCCGGCAAAATTCTATATATTATCTATAGACCATTCCAAAACAGAATAAGGCAAAACTTCTAATAGAATTGTATTCACGGTGAATATTGCCTATGATATGGGCAAAAGGAAAGTCGTGTACGGTACCGCACGTAAAGCCTAACAATAAGCTGTCAAATAAGGAGGTCTTGTGTTTATGAGCAATAAAGTTGAAAAATTACTGGACCCGAGAGGTTATCAGGAGCGCCCGATGCTGGAGCTGGCAAAGCGCCCCACCCTTGAGGAGCTGAAAAGCGGAAAGATACTTTTCTACAACAACACAAAGCTGGGGTTCTGCAACTACTACACCGTCTTTGACAGAATTAAGGAGCGCCTGCGTCAGATAGGCTGCGACGACAGCAAGTGGGTGGAGTACACCGAGACCGTGCGCGGAAAGAACGCCGAGAAGCTGGGAGAGTATGCCGAGATGCTGGCCAAGGAGAAGCCTGTGGCAGCCATCGTCGCCTTCGGCGATATGGGCACCTCCTCTTCAACAACGGTGCTGACCATTGCTCTTGAAAAGCTGGGCATCCCGTCCGTATACATGACCGCACCTCCGGGCAGCGCCATAACCGAGGGCGTGGGCGTATACCGTGCCGGTGAGCTTTGCCTCTGCTCGGTGGATATCTATCAGGCATCCACCGTCGAGGAAGTAGAGGCAGAGGTGGACAAGAAGTGGGATTACATACTTGCCTCCCTGACTTCCAACGGGGATAAGCTGAAGGAGCTTGCCCATATAGACTTCAAGATGGACAAGGTGGCTCCGGCAAAGGACGGCTTCCTGCCTCTGGCCATCGAGGCCGACGAGGAGAAGGCCGGAGAGCCGGGCGCATACATGGAAGAGGTAATGGAATACTTCAACGCCGAGCACATCTGCGACGGCCTGCCCATCATACCTCCCACCCAGCGCCGTTACCAGGCCATGCTGGAGTACTGCCCCTGGCCCGAGGACACCAAGCTGGTCGACCCCTCCGGCCCCTCCGGACGGGAGATAACCGTCAAGGACATCGCCATTGCCGCAGTCATGGCCGGCTGCAAGCCCCATGCAATGCCGGTGCTGGTGGCCGCCTTCAAAGCCCTCAACAGCCCTCTGTACAACTTTAACCAGTCCGTCACCACCTCCCATCCCGGCGGCAACCTGTGCATCGTGTCCGGGCCCATTGCCCAGGAGATAGGCATCTCCGGCAAGCAGGGCTGCCAGGGCCCCGGCTGGCCGGAAAATGCTACCATCGGCCGTGCCATCAACCTGGTTATCATGAACGCTTTGCGCTCGGTGCCCGGCGTGTGCGATCTGGACTGCATTGCTTCCCAGGCCGAGTTCACCTTCTGTTTTGCCGAGGAGCCCTCGCTTGCCCAGTGGAACATGATAAACGAGGACCGCTACGACTCCGAGACCACCACCGTTTACATGCTGAAGGCCGAGCCCATCCACGACTGCATCGACTTTTTGAGCCTTAACGGCCACGACCTGCTGGATACCCTGACGGACTGCTGCTCCACTCTCGGCTCCAACAACGCCTACATGCCGGGACCTCTGGTCATGTGCCTCACTCCCGACCATGCAATGATGCTCAAGAAGGACGGCTACACCAAGCGGGATATCCAGGAGCACATCCACCAGTATGTTTACCATGACAATGCCATGGTCAACGGCCGGGGTCTGAAGCCTGTCCGTCCTCCCGAGTGGGCCAACCGCCATCCTCTGCCCGTTACCAGATTCCCCGAGGACGTGGAAGTGGTGACCGTAGGCGGCCGGGGCGGCCACGACGGAATCATTCTCCCCTGGGCGCTCCACAGCGAAGGCTGCGTAGAGGCCCTCAGGCTCCCGGACGGCACCATTGCAAAGAGTCTGGCTGACTTTAAGAGATAGGTATTTTATTTCAACACAAATGATATAAAAGGGGGATTCTTATCAAATGAGCGGCTATGATGTAAATTATGACGTAATCGTGTGCGGCGGCGGTACTTCCGGCTTTGCGGCGGCCATCCAGGCGGCAAGGGGAGGGGCCAACACCCTGCTCATCGAAAAGACCGGCTGCCTTGGCGGTCAGCTCACCGTGTCCGGACCTCCGGGATTTGCCTACGCCAGAATGTTCAACTGCTACGGACAGCAGGACAGCAAGGGCATCATCGAAGAGACCCATCACCGCCTCTACATGGCAGGACATGCCCTGCCCCATCTGAGACCCAAGCACAGGGTCGGCGCGGCCTACACCTTCTCCTACATCGACCCGGAGTGGTGGGTGCTGATGGCCTTTGATATGTGCGAGGAAGAGGGAGTCAACCTGCTGCTGGATGCCCTGGTCGTGGGAGCCATAGTGGAGAACGACAGCATAAAGGGCGTTGTGGTCGAGGACTGCGGCGGCCGTCACGAGATATACGGCAAGGTGGTCATCGACTGCACCGGCGAGGGTTATCTGGCCAGCTATGCCGGCTGCGAGATGTACATGTCTCCCGTGGATGTCCTGGAGCCCCACACCATCTGCTTCACCGCCGACGGAGTGGACTGGGACAAGCTGATGAAGTACATCAATCGCCATCCCGACCAGTTCACCTACAACCAGCTTCTCAACCCCTATGCCTCTGTCACCGTTGAGCAGGTGATGAAGGCCTATGAGGATGCCATTGACCCCATGGAGCTGGGCGAGATAATGGGCTTCACGGATCTGCGTGAGGTGGCCCTGGCCAACGGCGACTGGCACAAGTACAGCGGCGCAGGCTTCTTCCTCCAGCCCAAGGAGGGCGGAAAGGTGCTGGCCCACTTCCAGCACTCCTCCCAGTGGGACAACACTTCTCCCTATGACGCCTGGGCAATGACCCGCTGCCATATCGAGTGCCGCAAGCAGATAGAGATAGCCTGGCGCTTCTTCAAGCACTATGTCCCCGGCTTTGAGAATGCCTACATAGTCAAGATGGGCACCGAGCTGCGTATCCGCGAGGGCGCCATGATAGTGGGCGACTATGTGCTCACCGGCGAGGACATAGGCAGGACCTGCCGCTTTGAAGACAGCATAGGCCTGTCCTCCTTCCCTGCAGGCGCCTTCCACACCACGAACGTCAACACCCTCAACGCCATCGGCAAAGATAACGGCGCAGAGACCAAGCGCTATCCCAACGGCTCCTATGAGATCCCCTACAGGGTCCTGGTCCCCAAGAAGATCGAGAACCTGCTGGTGGGCGGAAAGTGCGTCAGCACCGACAGGAACGGGCACATGCGCTTTGTGGCCCAGACCTTCGTCACCGGCCAGGCGGCAGGCGCGGCGGCAGCTCTCTCCGTGAAGAAGGGCTGCACTCCCAGAGAGCTGGAGAAATGCGTGGGCGAGCTGCAGGATGTGCTGAAGGCCAGCGGCGCAGTGGTGTTTGCCAAAGACCTGAAGTAAGAACAGTATCAAGAGCGCAGACTTTAATACCATTTAAAATCTGCGCTCCTTTTGGATTTTGTTTTTAAATTACGGTTTCGTAAAAAAATAAGGAGGCGGAACAAAATGACAAAGAAAATATCATCCATATTGGCAGTGATCATTGTACTGGCTATGATGCTCAGTCTCAGCGCCTGCGGCAGCTCCAGCAGCACGGAGACGGCGGCCTCCGATGACACCGCCAGCCAGAGCAGCGGAGATGTCTCCAACGACCCCGTCGTGACTTTGAGCTTTGGCAGCACTTCCTCTGCCGAGGACCTTATAACCCAGGCAATGCAGAGGGTGGCCGATACCTGCGCAGAGAAGTCCGGCGGCTCCATCGTGATAAACATTTTCCCGGCCTCCCAGCTGGGCGATGCTACCGCACAGCTGGAGAGCCTGTCCTCCGGCGGCCAGGACATGTTCATAGAATCCCAGGCCAGCTACATGCAGACCTACGGCATTGCTGACGCCGGAGCCTGCTCCTTCGGCGTTGTCAGCACCCAGGAAAAGCTGGCTGCCCTCATCGACAGCGACGTGTGGGCCGAGTGGGAGCAGCAGTTCCTGGAGACCACCGGAATCGCCACGATATCCAACAACTGGATACGCCAGGAGACCGTCATCTGCTCCAAGACCCCGCTGGAGACCATAGATGACTTCAAGGGCGTGAAGATCCGCACCGTCTCTTCCGAGACCACCATTGCCGTCTACAATGCCCTGGGCTTCAGCTCCACCCCCATCAGCTTCAGCGAGGTCTTCCTCAGCCTGCAGCAGGGCGTCGTGGACGCCACCTTCGGCACCAAGGACAATATCTACACCAACTCCTTCTATGTGGAAGCCCCCTACATCCTCATGTGGGGACCTTCCTGCACCAACCTGGGCGTGTGGATAAACAATGCAAAGCTTGAGTCCATGACCGAGGCCCAGCGGCAGATACTCATCGACGCCTGCAACGAGGCCGGTGAGTGGTATACCAATGCCGCCAACGAGCAGACCGAGGGCTACGTGGAGGAAATGGTTGCCGCCGGAGCCACGCTGACCTATCTGTCTGACGAAGACACCGACGCCGCCAACAACATCCTGGTAGAGCTGGGCCGCTCCTATGAGGGCAGCAAGTTCTCCGAGGGCGTTATCGACAGGATCCTCGCCGCTGTGGGAGATGCCTGAAGACCCGAGAGAGCCTTAACAGAGTGACACCTTAATGCGGGAGAGCCGCGGAAAAGCAGCCTGAGCTCTCCCGCGCCGTATTAAATGTTCCCTAAGGGGGGTAATTGAATTTGAAAATAATGAAAGCCTTAAATCTGGCGGTATACTGGGTGAATTTCACCATGCGCAAGCTGGGCGCAGCTGTGCTTACGGTGATCTTCCTTTCCATTACTGCCGGTATCGTGTCCCGCTACATATTCAACAGCCCTCTGTCCTGGACTGAGGAGCTGGTGTGTTTCCTCATGGTGTACCTGTGCTATATAAGCGCCGCCATAACCACTGCGGAAAAGAAGCATCTGGTGGCTGACTTCCTTATTGCAAAGGCTCCGGAAAAATTCAGAAGAGTGGTTTCCATGTTCAGCCGCATCCTCATGATAGTCTTCTTCGCGGTGGTGTGCATCAGCATCATCGAGCTGCTGCCCACTCTGGTGTGGAAGAGCGGTGTGCTGCTTATCCACCGCAAGTACTATTACTACCCGGTGCTGGTATGCTGCATCATAATGACCTTCGACGTTGTGGTGGACATCCTCAACGATTTCTTGCCCGGTTATGACCTGATAAAGCAGAAGGAAGAAGAGGCCGCAATTAAAGCCAAGAAAGTTGAAGAGGCCGAGGCCATGGAGATCCAGAAGAGCATGGACGAATTCATGGCCGAATCCGCTGCCGAATTAAACGAAAAGGAGAGATAAACGGTATGGTAAACATTCTGATAATCAGTATAGCGTTTATCGCTCTGCTGCTTTTGGGAGTGCCGGTGGCCTTTGCCCTGGGCATTCCCTGTATAGGCTATCTTCTGCTGGTGCCCGGACTGCCGATAACGGTCGTCGCCCAGAACATCATGCGGCATATGCTGTCCTTCACCCTGATATCCATGCCCGGCTTCCTGTTTGTGGGCCGCATGATGAACACCAGCGGCATAACCGACAGACTGTTCAAATTCGCCATTGCAATGGTGGGACGCTTCCGCGGCGGCCTGGCTATGGCCAACGCCCTGGCCAGCATGATGTTCGCCGCAATGTCCGGCACCGCCATAGGCGACGCCGGCGGACTGGGCCTTGTGGAGATGAACATGATGAAAGAGGCCGGATATGACGACGACGTCTCCGCCGGTATTACGGCGGCCTCCAGCATACTGGGCCCCATCATCCCGCCTTCGGCGGCAATGGTGCTGCTGGCCTCCATCTGTGAGCTGCCCGTCACGGCGCTGTTTTACGGCGGCCTCTTCCCCGGCATCATCCTGTGCATGGCCATGATAGGGCTCATAGCCTTCAGAGCCCACTTCACCGCAAAGGGCAAGACCTGGCCCAAGACTGTGGTGCCCTGGAAACAGGCCCTGAAGACCATACCCCAGGCCATACCCGCCCTGTTCACCTTTGTCATCATTCTGGGCTCCATACTCGGCGGCCTCTGCACTGCCACCGAGGCGGCCGTCATTGCCGCCTGGTATTCCATCATACTGGGCTTCTGCTACAAGAAGGCCACCTGGAAGCTCATATGGGAGACCCTGGAGGAGACCGTGGCCGCCTGCGGCGTCTTCATGCTGATAGTCTCCATCGCCACTTTCCTGGCCTGGATATTTACCAGAGAAAACCTCACCAGCTATCTGGCGGACTTCCTGATGATGAACTCCGCAAACAACCAGGAGCTGCTGATGATAGTCTGCGTCATCATATTCCTGATAATCGGCTGCTTCCTGGACACCAGCGCGGCAGTGCTGCTGCTGGCCCCCATTATTATCCCCGTGGTAAAATCCGTGGGCATAGACCCCAGCTATTTCGGAGTCATAATGGTCATATCCCTGATGATAGGCATTATCACCCCGCCCTTCGGCATCTGCCTCTTTGTGGTGTCCGAGGTGGGCAATGTGCCGGTGCGCAAGACTACGGCAGAGGCTGTGAAATACATCCCCGCCATGGTGTTTGTTGTGCTGCTGTGTATTTTCGTCCCGGGTATCATCACCTGGCTGCCGACCGTATTGCTGTAATATTCTTTCTCGGAGGGAAGGGCTGCCGGCATCGGCCGCCCTTCCTGCGCTTTCTTAGGAGGTAAAATGTTAGACGCCCATCAGGCTCTTTTCCGGCCTATAAATATCGGAAAATGCAGAATAAAAAACAGATATGTCATGTCGCCCATGGGCACCTTCGGCATGACGGACAGAGACGGGATAATGAGCGAAGACTGCATCGACTACTATGGGGAGCGGGCCAGAGGCGGCGTGGGCCTCATTATAACGGGCATGTGCATAGTTGAGGACCGTTTTGAAAAGAATTTTCCCACGGGAGTTCCGCTTTTCTCCCAAAGCGTTGACCATGAGGTTCTTAAAAAGAGGATGCGCGCCCTGACGGACAAGGTACATGCCTATGACTGCAGGATCTTCCTGCAGCTCTCCGCAGGCTTTGGAAGGGCCTCTCATCTGGGCCTCTTCTGCGGCGGGGCGGTGGCCCCCTCTCCGGTGGCAAACCGCTTCAGGCCGGAGCTGGAGCACCGGGCCCTGAGCCTGGAGGAGATACAGACTTATATAGACAGCTTCGCCAGGGAGGCGGCTTTTGCCCGCTCCTTTGGCTTTGACGGTATAGAGGTCCATGCCCTGCACGAGGGCTACCTGCTGGACCAATTTGCCACAGAGTATTTCAATCAGAGAGACGACAAATACGGCGGCAGCTTTGAAAACCGCTACCGCCTCAGCGTAGATATACTGAAGGCCATCAAAGGAGCCTGCGGGGCGGACTTCCCGGTGTCCCTGCGCTATTCCCCGAAACACTGCATGAAGGGCGTGGGCCTGGGGGGACTTCCCGGGGAGGAATACCGGGAGCTTGGCAGAGACATGCCCGAGGGAATAAAGGCGGCCGCCTATCTGGAAAAGGCGGGCTATGATGCGCTGGATGTGGACCTGGGCTGCTATGACGCCCACTTCTGGAGCCACCCGCCGGTGTACTTCCGGGACGGCATGTACCTGGAGGCTGCCGCGGCGGTGAAGGCGGCGGTGAGCATACCGGTCATGGTCTCCGGGCGCATGGACGATGCGGATGCGGGCTCGGCGGCCATAGCCCAGGGAAAGTGCGACATGGTGGCCCTGGGCCGGCCCCTGCTGGCAGACCCGGAGCTGCCCGACAAGATACACGGCGGACATCCGGAGCAGGTGAGGCCGTGCATAAGCTGTAACTACGGCTGCTCCGTCCGCATACGCACCAGCGGCAGCGTAGGCTGCGCGGTGAACGGGGAGTGCGCCATGGAGTCCCGGCGCAGGCTGAGCCCGGCCCTGATTAAAAAGAAGGTGCTGGTGGTGGGCGGCGGTCCGGCGGGCATGGAGTTTGCCAGAGTGGCCGGGCTGAGGGGCCACCGGGTGTGCCTCATAGAGCAGTCGGAGCGGCTGGGAGGCCAGCTGGTGCCTGCCGGCATGGCCCCCTTCAAGCACCATGACAGGGCCCTGGTGGCCTGGTATGAGAGACAGCTGAAGGAACTGGGCGTCTGCCTGCGCCTTGGGGAGCGGGCCGACCCGGAGAGCATACTGCGGGAGGAGCCGGACTGTGTGGCCGTGGCCAGCGGGGCCAAGGCAGTCATCCCGGACATACCCGGCGCCGGGCTGCCCCATGTCTTTTCCGTGGCCGGACTTTCCATGGATATCGGCAAGGCAGGGAACAGGGTAGCTATAATCGGTGCAGGACAGACCGGAGTGGAGCTGGGCCTGTGGCTGTGCAGCCTGGGGAAAAAGGTCACTGTCCTCAACCGCAGCACCAACATTATGAAAGGGGCCTACCACAACGCGGTGACCATGGCAAAGCTGATGCTGCAGCGTGACGGGGCGGAGCTGATATGCGGCATGAACGTGGAGAGCATAGACGCCGAGGGGGTGTCCCTGGTGTTTAATGACGGTCAGAGGAAAAAGCTCCCCGCCGATACGGTGGTGATCGCCGCCGGGTTGAGGCCGGATGTCAGCCTGTATGAGCAGATAAAGGACCTGGGCCCGAAAATTTTCCTGCTGGGGGATGCGGCCGGGCCGAAAAACGTGTATAATGCAATACACAGCGCCTATGAGGCGGCAAGCACCCTGTGAGAAGCGGGCGGCAGTCCGGCAGAGAGGTGAGCATGTGGGGAGGAGATAAAGTCGTGAAGGAATATTCGGCATCTATAACTCAAAGCGCCCAGACCATCAAGCGCTACGCCAGGATACAGTACGGCATCTTTTACCGGAAAGTGAAGCTTATCGGCTTTGCGCTCTCGGTGGCCCTGGTGCTTGTGGGGGGCTTCCTGGTGAAGTCGGAGGGACTGTCGCTGCTGCTCATCTTCCTGGGCTGCATACTTTTCACCAACATGAACGCCCCGGCAAATTTTACAGCCAACAGGGTCATAGCCCTGTTTAAGGGCAAGTTTCCCACCCTGAACTACAGCTTCGGCCCTGAGGGCTTCGGGATAGACGGCAGGGAGGAAACGATAAAATACAAGAAGCTGATGCGCCTGGTGGAGGACGATGAATATTTCTATCTCTTCCAGTCCCCCCAATACGGCTCCATGCTGAAAAAGAGCTCCGTTCAGGGAAAGGACGGGGCCATGGGCCTCAGGAAAATGCTGGAGGAAAAAACCAAGCTGAAATGGACAAAGCCGTCCACCGTTTTCAACTTCGGCCTTAAAGACCTGAAGGAGCTCTTCCCCGACAGGGACAGATACCAGGGGCCCCGGCTGGGCTGACTGATGCCCGGGCGCCCCCCGCGCCGGCCGCAGTAGGGCCACATACGATGTGCGGCCGGCAAAATGAAAACCGGCGCCCAAAAAGGCGCCGGTTTTCATTTTGCCGGGGATACGGCTCAGTCCCAGTTGTCCTCGTCCCCGGGATGGAGGGTGACAAAGGTATAGATATCCGGGTTGCAGGGCTGGGAGCGGTCGTTCACCGCCCAGTCCACCACGCCCATGCCCATGGCGTCCAGGGAGATGCGCACGTGGTCGTCAAAGTAGCAGCCCACCATGGTGACCTTGTTGCCGGTGTTCACCATGCGGCATATGCCCTCCCGGTTCATGCCCACCCAGGGGCTCTCAAAGAGATAGAAGTCCGTGCCCAGCTCCGCCGTGACAAGGCACTGGCTCTCGCTGAGGAGCAGCCAGGATTCCATCCAGTCGGAGCCCGCGTCCAGAGAGAGAACGCAGTCGGTCCTGAGAGCGTGGTTTTTCCAGGCATAGAAGGCAAAGTGCATGGCGGGATAGGCCCCCAGGCTGGAGCCGGCGGTGACCACGTCCCGGGGATAGAGCCCGCACTCCGCCGCCGCTTTGTCCAATATCTCCACCGCCCGGGCGGTCTCGCCCTCCATGTCCTCCAGACCGTTGCGGCGCATGAACACCGCCAGGGTGTTGGGGGAGGGGTTCATCATGTAGTAGAGGAGATAGTCCACCGACATCTCCTCATCCCGGCCTCCGGGGAAGTAGATGAAAAAGCCCGTGCTGCCGTCCAGCACTTCCGGCACCACGATATAGGCCTCCTCACAGATGTACACATTGTCCAGCTTGTCGGGCATATAGCGGTTTTCTTCTATAAGCAGGCGCTGCTCCTCCGGGGAGGAGGCCCAGGCCTCCATTTGGCTGCAGCGCCGGGCGAGGATATCGCTGCCCTCATATGTGCCCAGCCTCTCCCAGATGGCCAGGGCCCCGCTTATATCCAGGGCCTCGGCCAGCTCTTCCGCCTGCCGGAAGAGCTGGGGGTCTATCTGCTCCAGGGCCTGGGTACAATAGCTGTGGTTCCCCAGCTTCACAAAGACGGAATGGGCCGTCAGCAGCTTTTCCGTGTCCCGGGAGGCCAGGGCTTCCTGCCAGGAGCAGGCCGTGAGATAGTCGGCGGCGTCCCTGTATTGGGAGACGGAGGAGAAGAGCTCCGCGGCTCCCGCCGCGTCCCCCTGCTGCAAAAGGGCTATGGCCTGCTGATAGGTCTCCTCATATTCCAGAGCAAAGCAGTCGGAGGCGGCGGCCGCGTCCCCCAGACGCTGGTATATCTGGGCCGCCTGCCCATACTCCCCGCTTTGGAAGAGGGCCCGGGCCCTGCGCTGCAGGCCGTTGTCTATGCAGATACGGCATATCTGCACCGCGGCGCCGATAAATATCAGCGCCGCAACTATGCCTATACAGACTGCCGCTTTCCTCTTCATGCCCGCCGCTCCCGTCAGGAATTTTTTTCAATACTAAACCATTGTATTCCATATGCTTTAAATATTCAACATATTATTCCGCCCCGCAACGGAAAGCCTCCCCCGGAATATGCCGCCGGCGTACCGGCCGCTCCAGGGGAGGCTCTATTGGAGTATCAAGGCTGGGGTTTTCGGTCAAAGCCCCAGGGTGTTTATCAGCAGCAGCCAGGCCAGACCGTAGTAGGTCACCACGGCCACCAGGTCATTGAGAGTGGTTATCAGCGGGCCGGAGGCCACCGCCGGGTCCACCTTCAGCTTTTTGAAGGCCAGGGGCACCACGGTGCCGGTGACGCTGGAGAGGAGGATGGACACGGTCAGGGCCACGCCGGTGCACAGGGCTACCGGCAGGGCCAGGGCGGAGTTCTGCCCCTTCAGCAGCGTCAGGTACAGGCCGATAAAGGCCACGGACAAAAGCCCCAGCACCAGGCCGTTGGCCAGGCCCACCCGGGCCTCTTTTATTACCAGGCCGAATTTCTCCCTGGCGCTGAGCTGTTCATCCATGAGCACCCGGATGGTGACGGCCAGGGACTGGGTGCCCACATTGCCAGCCATGTCCAGAATGAGGGACTGGAAGCTGATTATCAAAGTCAGGTGGGCCACTACGCCCTCAAAGGCCCCCACCACGCTGGAAACCACCAGCCCAAGACCCAGCAGGATTATGAGCCAGGGCAGGCGCTTGCCCATGCTTTTTCTCAAGGGCTCCCGCAGGTCCTCCTCGGCGGAGAGACCGGCCAGCCTGGCGTAGTCCTCGCCCAGCTCATCGTCCACCAGCTGGGTGATCTCCTGGGATGTGAGCACGCCCCGGAGGGCATTGTCCGGCCCCAGGACGGGGATGGAGTCTTCGGAATAGTCCTTTATCCGCTCTATGCACTCATCTATCTGCTCCCCGGCATAGACATAGGGATAGGAGCTCTTGGTTATGGCGGACAGCTGCGTGTCCTCCCTGGCGATTATCAGGTCCTTCAGATCTATGGCCCCAGCCAGGGTGCCGTCCTCATCCACCACGTAGATGGTGGAGATATTGTCCTTCTCCGACGCCTGGTCGATAAGGGAGCGCATGGCCTGGCGTATGCTGGAGCCGGCGGGGACGCTAATGTAATTGGTGCTCATGCGGCTGCCTATCTCGTCCTCGTCAAAGGAGCTGAGCAGCAATACCTCCTGGCGCAGTTCGCCGTCCATGAGCTCCAGCAGGGTGCTGCGCTGGGATTTGTCCAGCTCCTGCAGATAGTCCACCGTCAGGGCCGTGTCAAAATGGGAGAGGACGGCCAGCTTCTTTTTTATGCCCAGCTCCGCCATATAGTCCTTCAAATCGTCGGAATACTCCAGTATGGCGGCCAGACTTTCACTGTCCAGGATGCTGTACAGCCGGGCCCTCTCGTCCCGGCTCATCAGCTCCAGGGCGGAGGCAATGTCGTTTTCGTGGTAACCCAGCAGCCTCTCCTTCAGCAGCTTCGGGGCCAGATTGCTGCGGACTATGCCCAGGATCTCATTGCTGTAGTCCGGGTGCTGCACGGCACCCAGCTTCTCGTTCATCACATTGGTGTTCATCATTGTTCCCTACCTCCTTTATACATTGAAGCAGGCGCGGGCCGGGAGGCTCCGCCCTTTGGGGAGCAGGCAGGGGGCCGGGGGAAAAGGGCATAAAAATGCCACTGTCCCACCCGGTGCCTGCGCATGCTCATTTCAATGCAGTGCAGTTTCGGAAACGGACAATGGTCCCATAAATATGCGCAGTAAAGCAGGTCAGAAAACGGCCGGCCGCCGGCCGCAGAAATCCTGACGCAATATGGATACCCTGTCCGTACTTCGACTACCGCTACCGCCGTCCATGTTCTCACCTCACGTTCAAGTATTTGGGGCATGAGTCCCCATAACACTATACCACAAGCCCCGCCGCAGTTCAACACCGGGCGGGGAAATATTTTTTAAAAATATGTTGACAGGCGACATATATCGTGATACGATACTATCGACGGGCGACATAGTCGAAGCCAGACATAGGAGGCGAGGTAATGACAAAGAACGAACCCATGTCCGAGAGCTACTATTATATACTGCTGTGTCTTTCCCGGGGGCCCAACCACGGCTACGGTATCATGCGCATGGCGTCCCAGCTCTCCGGCGGGGGAGTGCGCATAGGCTCCGGCACCATGTATGGGGCCACGGAGAATATGCTGAAAAAGGGTTGGATAAAGGAGACGCTTTCCCGGGAGCCCGGGGAGGAGCGGCGGCGCTTATATTGTATAACGGAGGAGGGCCGCAAGGCCCTGCTGGGAGAGATAGAGCGGCTGAAAAAAATGCTGGCTGTGGCCGGGGAGGTTATGGAATGAGCAGAAAATACAAGAACGTATACAAGGCGTATTTCGCCTGGGACTATGAACAAGAGCTGGAGGAGCTGGACCGGATGTCCCGGCAGGGCTGGCAGCTGGTAAAGGGCGGCTGCTTCCACAGCCGTTTTGTGAAAAACGAAGAGCTGTGCTACCGCTATCAGCTGGACTACCGGCCGGATGTGGAGGACATGGGCCGCTACCTGGAGACCTTCCGGGAGCAGGGCTGGGAGTATGTGAACAGCACCTACAACGGCTGGCGCTATTTCAGAAAAATATATGACCCGGAGCTGCCGGAGGAGGAATACCGGATATTCACCGACCGCTCCTCCCTGGGGGAGATGACCCGGCGTTTAAGAAAGCTGGCCCTGGTGCTGATGTCCGTGGCCCTGCTGATGGCGGCGGTGGAGGGGGTGCTGCTGGTGATGAAGCCCAGGCTGCCCCAGCTGATACTGACCGGGACCCTGCTCTTTGAGGGGCTGGTGATAGCCTGGGGAGCGGGATTCATGGACGCCCCGGAAAAACAAGGGGGAAAGGCAAAGAGCGGCTATGTGATATGGGTCTTTCTGCTGGCCCTGGTGCTGGGCTTCGGCAGCGGCATCTATCTCATGGAGCAGCGCCACAGCTCCGGGGTGATGTACCTGGGCGGCATAGGCGACGGCTCCGCCACAGTGGAGCACTGGGGCGAGTTCGATATTGTCTATAAGGACAACTACTATCTCAGCGCCGAGATAAGCGCCCAGTCCCCTTTTACCCTGAGCATAGTGGGGGAGGAGACCGGGGAGACGGTATATACCCGGGAGCTGGAGCCGGAGGGGGAACTGCCATATGTGGCCCTGGATGATGAAAAGGTGGAGCTGGAGCGGGGCGGCTACAGGATATACCTGTCCGACTACTACGGGGAGACCCTGGCGGTAAACTGGAGCATAGACTGAAGACAACAGCAAGAAAGAGCCTGTTGCAAAATAGAATTTTGAAAAAATAGGCCAAAGAAAAAGTTATCGAGAACCTGTCAAGGTGGCGGTTCTCGATAACTTTTTTAATGCACAAATTTTCTGTTTAGGCCTGAAAACTGCATTTTGCAACAGGCCCTTTTATCTTTTAAAATATTTATTGCATTTTTGTTTTATGCTCCGGCGGCGTCTCCGCCGTCGGCAGCGGCGGGGGAACCGTCCGCATCCGCGGCCCGCTCAAATACCAGCGTGGCGGCGGAAGCAGGGGAGAGGGAAAAGGACAGCAGCTGATATCCGTCCTGCCCCATTATAGTTATAAGTCTGCCCACCTCGGCTGCGCCGTCCCCGGCTTTGGGAAAGAACTTGATGACCCGCCTGTTGTCCATATCCAAGGCCCCCGAATCAAAAGCAGAGGGCTGAGCGGGACGGCCCAAGCCGGGCCCGCCGCCTCTTGGTATAAATTATAGGCGGGCAAAGTCAGGCTTTCTATCAGGCAATTATCAAATCTGTGTAAAGTGGCACAGAAAAGGCGGCTCAGTTTTGAGCCGCCCGAGACTTTCAAAAGCCTCGCAGAGTTTTTTCGCCGCAGCGAAAAAATGATTTCAATCGTTTTCCGCGGCGGCGTGTACGTCACGGAAAACACTTCTCACACTTCTGCCGAATCAAAGCCCAGCGTAAGCGGGTTTGATTCGGAAAGGAGCTGCAACGGAATGGATGAGAAGTGGCGGCTGCCCCTACAGGCGGCCGCCGCTGCGAAGGATATGTAGTTTGCAGCGACGCAGCGAAGTGCAAGCCCTTTTTGTCAAAGAAGGTGCAGCCTTCTTTGACAATCTCAAGGCGGCTCAGTTTTGAGCCGCCTTGAGATTTATGGGCATGGTAAGGTGCTGGATGAGTACGGTATAGGCCCTGCCGGCGTCGCCCTCGCTGAGGGCTTCATAGAACTGCCGGTGCTCCTCCAGAGTGCCCTCCACCCGGCCGGGCACATTCAGGGCCTGGTGAGAGGTGAGGCGGATGAGGTACATCAGGCGCTGGAAGAGCTGGTCGAACTCGTCGTTGCCCGCATAGGCCACCAGGCAAAGGTGGAACTTGTGGTCGGCGTCGATGAAGGACTCGTGGCCGTCGTCGGCCTGGGCGGCATCCTCCATGTCCTCCAGCAGCTCCTGTAGGCGGCGGAGCAGGCGCTGGGCCTTACGGCTCTTTATCTCCTTGCTGATGAGGAAGGCGCAGTAGCCCTCTATGGCGCAGCGCACCTGGATGGACTGCTCCATGTCCCCGCTGTTCAGGGTGCGTATCTTGAAGCCCCGGCTGGGGACGATGGTGATATAGCCGTCCTGGCTGAGGCACTGGAGGGCCTCCCGTACCGGGGTGCGGGATATGCCCAGCTCGGCAGAGAGCCGGGTCTCGGAATAGAGGGTGTCCGGCTGGAGCTCGCCGGAGAGGATGCGCTCCTTTATATGGCTGTAAGCGTCAAGCTGCAAAAAACTTTTTTCTTTCATTTCCTTTTACCTGCTGCATAGTGCCGGGGCGAAAGCCCGGCCGAATCTCTTTGTATCTTGATTTTACTGTCCCCGCAGGGGATTGTCAAGAGCGGAATACCGGTGTACTGCATATATTTTGTATAGCCTGCTCAAAAAGATATGGAAAATATTGTGAAACATTCAGCCTTGACAGTATACCGGTATACTGGTAAACTATAAACGAAAAGAGGGAAAAACCCTCAAAAACCAAAACGAATACAGGATACGGAGGAATTATCATGGATGCTGTTTATGAAATGGGCGGCCTGAGAGTCGTCGACCTGACCAAGCCCCTTGACCCCAAGACCGAGAGCCGCCGCTGCCACGTGTACCGCTTCAATACCGGCGGGCCCATCCCCGACTTCCACACCATCATGGACCTGACCAGCCACCTGGGTACCCACTGCGAGTGCCCCTATCACCACGATGACAACTGGCCCAGCGTCGCCGAGCTTCCTCTCACCACCTTTATGGGCCGGGCCATCTACGTGGACTTCAAGGACACCGTCGCCCCCCGCGGCCACATCACCGCTGCCGACCTGGACCGCGCCACTGCCGGCCTCATCAAGGAAGGCGACATAGTGCTCATCGACTCCGACTACAAGATCCCTCCCTTCACCCCCGCCACCAACACCGAGGCCGACCAGCGCCTGCTCATCGGCGAGGAGAGCGCCCTCTGGTTCCGTGACCACAAGGTCAAGTGCGTCGGCTTTGGCGACGGCGTATCCATCGAGAACTGCAACGAGGATGTCAAGCCCTTCCACGACATACTCATGGCCGAGAACATCGTGTTCCTGGAAGTTCTCAAGAATCTGGAAAAACTCAACAGCAAGGTATTCTTTATGAGCTACTCCCCCCTGCCCATCTACGGGCTGGACTCCTGCCCCATCCGCGCCTACGCCATCGAGGGCCTGGCCGAGTTCTCCGAGTAAAGAAATATCCAGCAAACAGTCCGGCGTTCAGGACTCCACAAGGCATTGCAGACCAGGCGGAAGCCTGAGAAAAATGCATAGCTCTCCGGCAGCGGCCGCTGCCGGGGAGCGGGGGAGTCCTGTGCGCCTTGTCCCATTGTAGAGCTGACAGAAAGGATGCTGAGGAATATGAGGATAGCCGTCATCGGCGCCGGAGCCATGGGCTCCATCTACGGCGGCCGCCTGTCCCTGAACAACCAAGTGTATATGGTCGCCTCCAGAGAGGCCCTGGCAGAGGAGATAAACCGCAGCGGCCTGAAGATAGAGGAGCAGGGCGGGACGAACATCTACCGCCCGACAGCCGTCACCGACAGCTCAAAGCTGGGCCCCATGGACCTGGTGATACTCTTTGTGAAGGCCACCGCCTCCGAGACCGCCCTGAGCCAGAACACGGGGCTCATCGGGCCGGACACCCGGCTCATGACCCTTCAAAACGGCGCGGGCCACGAGGACATTTTGGAGCGGTTTGCCCCGCCGGAGCACATAGTGATAGGCACCACCGAGGATAACGGCACCGTGCTGGGCCAGGCCCATGTGCGCCGGGGCGGCCAGGGCCGGACCAATGTGGGCATGCTCACCGAAGACAGGGATGGCTTTCTGCCCAGGCTGGAGGAGGCCTTCAGCAGCTGCGGCTTCAAGGTGAAGATACACGACAATATCCAGTATCTCATCTGGGACAAGCTCTTCACCAACGTGTCCCTCAGCGCCGTAACCGGCATACTGCAGGTGGACATGGGCTATATAGCCTCCAACCCCTACGCATGGAAAATGACCTGCCGCCTCATCCACGAGGCCGTGCTGACGGCAAAGGCCGCCGGCATGGACTTCGATGAGGAGCAGCTGAAGGAGAGGGTGCGCCTGACTTCCCTGAACAATCCCCAGGGCTGCACCTCCATAAGAGCGGACCTGCGCTCCGGAAGAAAGACGGAAGTGGACACCATCAGCGGCGCTGTTGTGCGCGCGGCCCACAAATACGGCCTTGAGGTGCCCTGCCACGAATTTGTTGTGAACATGGTACACGCCATGGAAGAGAAAGGAATTTGAATCATGATATTTTCCAATGTGAACATTGATGAATATAAAAAATACCCCGCCGCCATTCAGAAGGCCGTGGAGTTTCTCAAGAGCCACGACTTCGCCGCCATGGAGCCCGGCACCTACAAGATAGAGGGTGACGATATCTACGCCAATGTCTTCGACGCCCTCACCGAGCCCGCGGCCCAGCGCAATCCCGAGTCCCACAAGGAGTACCTGGACGTGCAGTACGTGGTCACCGGCGAAGAGGCCCTGGGCTTCACCATCCTCAAGGACAAGTACGAGATCGCCGAGTACAGCCAGGAGAAGGACCTGATCTTCTACAAGGCCGTGGAGGACGAGGGCTTCATCCAGTCCCGCCCCGGCTGCTTCTGCGTGTTCTACCCCAGCGATATCCACCGTCCCCAGTGCGCCGTGAAGGAGCCCATGACCATCCGCAAGGTGGTTGTAAAGGTCAAGGCCAGCCTGCTGTAAGACAGGAAGAAGCCCGGCCCCGCTTATTTGCTTAAAATATAATTTGTGTTGACAGACCGCTGTCTGTCGGGAGGTAATTTCCATGGATAGTTTGAATTACGCAAGCCTTGAGAAGTCCGGCTACAAGGGCTACATCCTGAAGGACGCACCGGAGAAGGTGCTCCAGTTCGGCGAGGGCAACTTCCTCAGAGGCTTTGTCCAGTACTGGTTCGACGTGGCCAACGAGAAGGTGGGCTGGAACGGCAAGTGCGCCCTGGTCTCCCCGGGCAGCGGCCGCCACGCCGGCACCTTTGCCCAGCAGGAGGGTCTGTATACTCTCTATCTGAGAGGCACCGAGAACGGCGAGAAGGTGGACCGCAAGCGGGTCATCTCCTGCGTCTCCCGCTGCATCAACCCCAGGGAGGAAGAGGGCTTCAAGGCCGTGATGGATCTGGCCGTCTCCGACGACCTGGAGTACGTGGTGTCCAACACCACCGAGGCCGGCATCGTCTATGACCCCGCCTGCAAGCTGGAAGACAAGCCCGCCTCTTCCTTCCCCGGCAAGCTGACCCAGGTGCTGTACCAGCGCTACAAGGCTGGCAAGGGCGGCCTGGTCATGCTCTCCTGCGAGCTCATCGACAACAACGGCAAAGAGCTGCAGAAGTGCGTCAACCAGTACATCGACCAGTGGGGCCTGGGGGAAGAATTCAAGACTTATGTAAACCAGGATTGCCTCTTCTGCTCCACCCTGGTGGACAGGATAGTCCCCGGCCGCATCCGGGACAAGGAGGAGATGGCCAGACTGGACGAGGAGAACGGCTATACCGACGCCCTCAACGACGTGGGCGAGGTCTTCGGCGTGTGGATCATCGAGGGTCCCGCCTGGCTGGAGGAGAAGCTGCCCTTCAAGGCCGCCGGTCTCAACGTCCACGTGGTGCCCGACGTCACCCCCTACAAGAAGCGCAAGGTGCGCATACTCAACGGCGCCCACACCGGCTTTGTCCTGGGCGCCTACCTGGCCGGTTACGACATCGTGAGAGACTGCATGTTCAACGACAATATCCGGGGCTTCATGAACAAGATGCTCTATGAAGAGGTCATCCCCACCCTGCCTCTGGACAGGGCCGACCTGGAGGAGTTTGCCGCCGCCGTGCAGGACCGCTTTAACAACCCCTTTGTGGACCACGAGCTTATGAGCATCTCCCTCAACTCCACCTCCAAGTGGAGAGCCAGGAACATGCCCAGCTTCCTGGAGTACATCGAGATGAAGAAGGAGCTGCCGGTGTGCCTGACCATGAGCTTTGCCGCCTACGTGGCCTTCTTCACCAACGACATCCAGGAGCTGAACGAGAACGGCCTGGTCTGCCGCCGGCCCAAGGGTAACAGCTATACCTGCTCCGACGACCGCTGGGTCCTGGAGTTCTACTATGCCCACCGCAACGACAGCGAGGAAGAGCTGATGAAGGCCGTCATGGAGAATCAGCAGATGTGGGGCATGGACCTGACCCAGGTCCCCGGCTTCTACGAGGCCGCCGTGAAGGACCTGAAGCTCATCCGCAGCCAGGGCGCCGAGGCCGCCTACGCCTCCTGCCTGTAATATACTGAGGCTTAGACAGAAAAACCTGCGCTTTTGCCCCAAAAGGGCGGAAGCGCAGGACATTATGACGAGCCCGCCCCGGCAGCAGGCCGGGCCGGAGAGAGGACAGAAAATGCCTGATTTCATCCATATAAATCCCAAGGACAATGTGGCGGTGGCCCTGCACCCCGTGAAGGCGGGCACCGTCTTTCAGGGCGTCGCCGCCGCCGAGGATATACCCCAGGGCCACAAGATGGCCCTGAAGCCCATAGAGAAGGACGCTCAGGTGATAAAGTACGGCTTCTCCATAGGCCATGCCGTCTCCGATATAAGCGCCGGAGCCTGGGTGCACACCCACAATATGAAAACCAACCTCTCCGGGGAGGAGGAGTACAGCTATGAGCCCAGCCTCCAGTTCCCGGAAAGCCGTGAGCCCGGCAGCTTCATGGGCTACCTGAGGAAGGACGGCCGGGCCGGCATCAGGAACGAGATATGGATAATCCCCACCGTGGGCTGTGTAAACGACATAGCCAAGGCCCTGGTGCGGGAGAACCAGGACCTGGTGCAGGGCAGCATCGACGGGCTCTACACCTTTACCCATCCCTTCGGCTGCTCCCAGACCGGAGCCGACCACGCCCAGACCCGGAAGCTCCTGGCGGCCCTGGTGCGCCACCCCAACGCCGGGGCGGTGCTGGTGCTGAGCCTGGGCTGCGAGAATCTCACCCACGAGCAGTTTGTGGAGGAGCTGGGGGACTACGATGAGGAGAGAGTGAAGTTCCTCACCTGCCAGCAGGTGGAGGACGAGTTTGCCGCCGCCAGAGAGCTGCTGGAGCAGTGCGCCGCCTATGCCGGGCAGTTCAAGCGGGAAAGCCTGCCCGCCTCCAAGCTGGTGGTGGGCATGAAGTGCGGCGGCTCCGACGGACTCTCCGGCATCACCGCCAACCCCACAGTGGGCCGCTTCTCCGACATGCTGGTGGCCCAGGGGGGCTCCACCGTGCTCACCGAGGTGCCGGAGATGTTCGGCGCCGAGGGCTTCCTGATGAACCGCTGCGTAAGCCAGGAAGTGTTCCGCAAGGCCGTGAACATGATAAACGGCTTTAAGGACTACTTTATCCGCCACAATGAGGTGGTGTACGAAAACCCCAGCCCCGGCAACAAGGCCGGCGGCATAACCACCCTGGAGGACAAGTCCTGCGGCTGCGTCCAGAAGGGCGGCTCCGCCCCCATCGTGGACGTGATAGGCTACGGCGAGCCCGTGGTCACCCAGGGCCTGAACATGCTCTACGGCCCGGGCAACGACCTGGTGTCCTCCACGGCCCTCACCGCCGCCGGGGCCCATATGATACTCTTCACCACCGGCCGGGGCACCCCCTTCGGAGCCCCCGCCCCCACCGTGAAGATATCCACCAACACCCCCCTGGCAAAGAAGAAGCAGGGCTGGATAGACTTCAACGCCGGCGTGGTGGCCGACGGGGAGCAGAGCATAGACCAGGCAGCCCAGAGCCTCATGGAGCTGGTGCTGGAGGTGGCCTCCGGCAAGCAGACCAGAAGCGAGGAAAAGGGCTTCAGAGAGATATCCATTTTCAAAGACGGCGTAGTGCTGTAAAATAGAACATATCAAAGCTGCTTTACGGAGGACGTTAATAATGACTTCTTTTATGGATAAGGATTTCCTGCTGAAAAGCGAGACTGCAAAAAAGCTCTACCATGAGCATGCGGAAAAAATGCCCATCATAGACTACCACTGCCATATTAACCCCATGGAGATCTATGAGGACAAGCGCTATGAGACCATCACCGAGGTGTGGCTGGGCGGCGACCACTACAAGTGGAGAGCCATGCGCTCCTGCGGCGTGCCCGAGTACTACATCACCGGCGAGGCCAGCCCCGCCGAGAAGTTCCAGAAGTGGGGCGAGACCATGCCTAACCTTATCGGCAACCCCCTCTACCACTGGACCCACCTGGAGCTACAGCGCTACTTCGGCATCACCGAGCCCCTTAACGGCCACAACGCCATGGAGATATACGAGAAGTGCAATAAGATCCTGGCCCAGCCGGACATGTCCGTCCGGGGCATAATCCGCAAGTCCGGCGTCAAGCTCATCTGCACTACCGACGACCCGGTGGACGACCTGAAGGCCCATGAGCTGCTGGCCGCCGACCCCACCGCCCCCGCCGTGGTGCTGCCCGCCTTCCGCCCCGACAAGGCCATGCGGGCCGACAAGGCCACCTTCCCCAAGTATGTGGCCCAGCTGGAAAAGGTGGTGGGCTATACCATCAACACCGTGGAGGACATGCGCAAGGCCCTGATGGAGCGCATAGCCTATTTTGACGACCACGGCTGCCGGGTCTCCGACCACGCTCTGGACTACTGCTTCTGCGTGGAGGCCGACGAGGACAAGCTCAACGACATCTTTGCCCGGGCCAAGGCCGGCAAGGGCATCAGCTGGGACGAGCAGCTGGCCTACCACACCGCCCTGCTCATAGCCGTGGGCAAGGAGTACAGCCGCCGCGACTGGGTCTGCCAGCTCCACTTCGGCTGCCTGAGGGACAACTCCCTGAAGATGTTCCGGAAGCTGGGCCCCGATACCGGCTTCGACTCCATGAACGACGCCGCCAATGCCGTGGGCCTGGCCAAGCTCCTGGGCACCCTGGAGGATGCCGGCGCTCTGGGCAAGACCATACTCTATTCCCTCAACCCTGCCGACAACGGCGTCATCTGCACCATCATGGGCGGCTTCCAGACTGACAGCTCCATCCCCGGCAAGATACAGCAGGGCTCCGCCTGGTGGTTCAATGACCACAAGAAGGGCATGGAGGAGCAGATGCTGGGCCTGATGAGCCACGGGGCCATCGGCAGCTTCAACGGCATGCTCACCGACTCCCGCAGCTTTTTGAGCTACACCCGCCACGAGTACTTCCGCCGCATCCTCTGCAACCTCTTCGGCCAGATGGTGGAGGACGGGGAGTATCCCCACGACATGGAGACCCTGGGCAAGATGGTGGAGGACATCAGCTACAATAACGCCCTGCACTACTTCAGATTTGACGAGAAGATAAAGTAAATCCGCAATAACAGACATAGGTAAAACCGGAGCAGCCGAAGCTGCGCCGGTTTTTATTTTTGCTATAATTGCGCCGGTTTCATTCCAGATTGTACTGGGCCCTTATAATCTCCCAGAGCCCCAGCTTTTTCAGCTTGTCAACGGGGGCTTTAAAGGTGGCGGTGCAGGTGCCGGGGGCCCGGCCTATCTCCAGCCCGCCGGTGATGGTGAGCCGGTTCATCACCTGGGGGACCGTCATGTCCAGCAGGGCGGCGGCACGGGCCATGGCGCAGTCGATGGCGGCGTTGAGATTGGCGCCGGTGCCGATAAAGGATATGGGGGCGGACTCCTCCAGCTCCACCTTCCACTTCTCCGCCTGCATCTTTGCTGCCAGCTTCTCCTCCGGGCTGAGGGGCTTGGCCAGATAAGGCAGGTCCTCCTCCAGAGGTATCAGCACCGGGCCCTCCAGGGCCAGGCCCTTGATAACGGAGACCTTCAGCACCGCAACGCCGGAGACGTCGGTGGTGTGTCCGGCAATCTCGCCGTCGCCCTGCATGGCGTGCATGTCGCCAACATAGACACCGCCGCCGGGAATACGCACGGGGCAAATGAGGGTGGCTCCGGCCCGGACCCGGTTTATATCCATGTGCCCGTCGGTGACGTCCTTCAGCTGCTCCTGGGTGATGCCGTACTCGTGGGGTGCGCCCACCAGGAAGGTGCCGAAGTCACCGGCATTGTGGGAGTCGGGGGTGTCCCTGGCGGGAGTGGTGCCCAACTGGCCAAGGAAGGGGCGCATGCGGGCCACCATGCCGGGCAGATCGCTGGGGGCCAGGGCCACCACCGGGTTCTGGACGGAATTGTCCGGGGTGTTCATGAAGTCCCGGCCGGAGGCCGCGGCCTTCATGGCTCCCTCCTGATTCAGAGTCACGCCCAGCTTGCCCTCCTCATCAAAGGCTATGGTGTAGCCGCTGGTGAACTCGAAGGGGGCGGCGGGGGCTCCGCACTTGTCACAGCGGACGCATTCCGGGCCGATGCCCTCCAGATGTGTCTTGGGATAGAGAGTGCCGCACTTGGGGCACTTGCCCGCCACAAAGGGGTCGCCCAGGCACCTGTCGCCAAAGACATGGTCGTTGCCGGAGGAGGTGCCCTTGGAGCTGACCTTTACGGAGACGATTTTGATAGCTATTGCGTCCCCAAGCTCTGCTCCCTCCACCAGCACCGGCTGGGTCACCTCATGGCCGCCCCGTATCTCCGGAGTGAGCATGGGTCCCCAGCAGCCCGGAGCGGTGTTGGCCACTATAAAACCGCCGTCCTTCACCGGACCCAGCATGGGCACCTCAGGCCCCAGGATGCCGTTGGTGAAGCTGTTGACCATCACTGTGTTTTTTGCCATTTTGTTCTCCTTTCAAAAAAATAAGCCGGTTGAATACTTACTCATACTTTAATTATATTTGCCCTGCGGAGTATCCGTCAAGACAAATTTCGCATAAGAAAAATTCTCCGCCCTAGGGCGGAGAGCGGAGGATAATCTGTGCAGCAGGGGAGGGAGCGGAGACAATAAAAAACCGGAGCAAGTCGAAGCTTGCTCCGGTTTGGTGGGGGAAGGTGGATTCGAACCACCGAAGGCATTGCCAGCAGATTTACAGTCTGTCCCCTTTGGCCACTCGGGAATTCCCCCATATTGACTTTTTAAGCCGCCCGGGACCAAGCTATGTAAAAAGCTTGGAGCTGGTGGACGGACTCGAACCCCCGACCTGCTGATTACAAATCAGCTGCTCTACCGACTGAGCTACACCAGCGTTTATAACGACGCCGCTTCTGTAGTGAGCCGACATCACTGGGCGGGCTCTCAACCGCTCAGTTATAATAGCAAAAACTGCCGGGTTTGTCAACAAGATTTTTCAAAAAAAGAAGATATTTTTTAGCCCTTTAAAGGCCGGAAGTTCACTTGCCGTCGCCGGTGCTGCGGGCATAATAGAATATATATTGCTGGGCAAGGCCCGCATATTCGCCCAGACAGGCCGGGTCAAAGTCGGCGGGGAAGTGCTCCTTAAGGGCCCGGCGTATCCACACGTCTATGGGGAAGGCCTCCATGTGGTACAGGCCGAAAAGCACTACGCAGTTGGCCACCTTTTCCCCTATGCCCGGCAGGGCCATGAGGCTGCGCTTGGCGGTGGAGCTGTCGCTGTCAATGAGCGAGCCCAGGTCCAACGCCCCGCCGGCCACAGCCAGGGCGGCGGCGCTTATGTAGGGCGCCCGGTAGCCGCAGCGCAGTACATCCAGCGCCCCTTCGGGGAGCTCCGCCAGCCTCTCGGCGGAGGGGAAGGTGTAAAAACGGCGGCCCTCAAATTCCACAGGCTGACCGAAATTGCTGCACAGGCGCTCAATTATGCCTTTTATGCGGCTGATGTTGTTGCACTGTGATATAATAAAAGAACAGAGAGCTTCCCAGGGCTCCTGACGCAGTATGCGTATGCCCTGGCCGTAGCTGACGCAGGTGGACAGATATTCCCCGGCAGCGGAAAATTCCCGGCTCAAGGCCTGATAGTCCCTGTCCAAATCAAAGTACTCCCGCCACATCTCCATGCCGCCGGGGGATTTTATGTAAACCATATCTTCCTGTACCCAGAGCTTTGCCGGGCAGCCCATGGCTATGCCCCAGTAGGCGCCATCCCCATCGGCGTTCCAGCGGAAGCATTGGCCGCATTCAAAGGTCTTTACAATGTCCATCTCCCGGGCGCTGCACAGCACCCGGCCTTCTGTCTCTCTCATATGCAATATCCCCATTAAAAAGCAGACGCAGCAAATCTTTGTGCAACATTACAATTATAGGCCCTTTTTCAGCTTTTGACAAGAGGTGACGTGCCCAGAGTAAATAAAGCTGCAAAATTAACGCATAAACAACATTTATGGTGTAAAATAGTGGTATATTAAATCATCATTATTGAATGGATATTTTCAGCAATTATTATATACTAAATATAATAGTAGCACAATGGGGGAATAAGTATCCCAAACGTGAAAAAAAATAAGCTTTGCCGGCTTTAGGGAGGTGTTTGAATTTGGCAATAAGGGATCTGGATTTAAAGACGCTTTTGGATATCCCCCTGTGGGAGAAGGTGCAGGACGAACTGGCCAAGCTCACAGGGACGGCCATAATAACCATCGACTTTAAGGGCAACCCCATAACCAAGCACAGCTGCCGCACGGACTTTTGCAGCGTGATTCGGGAGAACCCCATCTCCCGGAAGCGCTGTTACCGCTGCGATGCGCTGGCGGGCCTGGAGGCGGTGCGCCTGGGCAGACCTTATATCTATCTGTGCCACTGCGGCATCGTGGACGTGGCGGTGCCGGTGATGGTGGGGGACAGGTATCTGGGGGCGGTGATGTTCGGCGAGGTGCGCATCCCCAACAACGATACCGAGGCCAAGGTGGAGCGACTGGTCAGCGAGATAAGCTCCTTCCAGGCGGAGAGCGGCACGGCCCGGCAGGACCTGCTGGAGATGTATCAGCGCCTGCCGGAGATGGAGTACAAGCGTATAGTTGCAGTGGCGGACACCATAAGCGCCGTGGTGAACTATATCGTGGACCGGGCGGTGAACTCGGAAAACGAGGCCATGACCTACAAATTCCTGCTGCATAACAGCAACAAGCAGGGCTCATTTTCCAATTCGGAGATACAGGAGCTGAGAAACCCCGTCGACGAGACGGAGGCCTACGGCAGCGAGCCTGAGCTGCCCAAGAGCAGCCCGGTGTACCCGGCGGTGGCCTATGTAAAAAATCACCGCCACGAGATGGTGACCATGAATGAGATGGCAAAACTCTGCCATCTGAGCCCCAGCTATTTTTCCCGGCTGTTCCGGAGGGAGCTGGGGGAGAACTTTATAAATTATGTAAACCGAAAGAAAATTCAGTGGGCAAAGGAGAGACTGCGCACCAGCAACGACAGCGTGGTGCAGATAGCCCAGGAGCTGGGGTATATGGACTCCAGCTATTTTATAAGCGTGTTCAAAAGGTTTGAGGGGATCACCCCTCTGGTGTATAGACAGCACAAATACAGATAGCTGTAAAAAACGGTTTCGGCTGTAGCCGAAGCCGTTTTTCACTGTTTACAGGGGCATATTCGGGGAATCGGTTTCTGACATATTTTGCACAAAATACAAAGCGAGATGTTAGTCAAGTTATTTTTTTATCTAAATTGTACAGCAAAACAAAAGTACAGGACAAAAATGTAGTACAAAAGAGCAGTATTTGACGATAATCATGTATATTGTTTAAATGTTAATAATTGTTTAACATTAAAGCATAAGTCGGAGAAAGATAATCCGTAAAATCGAAAAATTTTTGGAAAGGAAGAGAAAAATGGAAAAGCTAAAAAAACGGGCAAAAATATGGCTGTGCATAAGTTTGGCTTTGATGCTGCTTAGCGCCATTGTGGTTTCTGCTGTGCAGACCAGCGGCGGAAGGGTGAGCATGAAAGAGCTGACGATTGAGACAGACCGAGGCTATTACATGAGCGCATATCTTTTTGTACCTGAAAATGCAACCGCCGAAACTCCCGCACCTGCTGTGGTCGTCAGCCACGGATACCTAAATAACAAGGAAATGACGGACGCAAACTATGTGGAGCTTTCGCGCAGAGGTTTTGTTGTCCTGGCTATTGACCAGCCCTGCCACGGGGACAGCGAGATTATGGAGGTCAGAGATGCAAACGGCGTTTATCAGGGAGTGCTTGCTCTAAGCCGGATGCCCTTTGTTGATGTAAGCCGTATAGGTGTTACCGGCCACTCAATGGGCGGCGGCTCATGCAACACAGCCGTTACCGAAGATAACGAAAGCGGCAACCAGCTGATATCAGCAGTCCTCGTTCACTGCAACGACCCAACCGTTGTTGATGCAGACGGCAACTACACTAATGTATATGGCAGCCGTGATGTTGGTATAATAGCTGTCCAGTATGACGAATTCTTCCACAAATGGACTGATGAAAACGGTGTAAGCCGTCAGGCACCATACTATATGGACAGCCCGACTGCACAGTCCTTCCTGTACTTTGGCGTGGATCCCACCGGACTTGAAAAAAGGGAGGCCTACACCAATTACACTGAGACTATAGACGGCGAAGAGGCTATACATGTTATCTACCGCCCGGATGTAATTCACCCCTGGTCTCATTTCTCTGCCAAGTCTGAGACCTGTGTTATTGACTTCTTCACCCAGACACTGGGAGCACCCAACCCCATTGACAGTTCCAATCAGGTGTGGCAGTGGAAAGAAGCCTTCAACTTTGTTGGGCTTGCTGGACTTTTCCTGTTCATTTGCTCCTTTGGCACTTTGATGGTATTCACTCCCGTGTTCTCCAGCCTGAGGGCTGCCGAGCCTGTACAGCCTGTCAAGGTCACTGACAAAAAAGGCAAGCTCTGGTTCTGGCTCAGCCTTGCGGCCGGCGCACTGTTTGCTACCGTTATTTACATTCCTGCCGTTACCTTCGGAAATACAATGACAGTATCTCAGATTCAGGCCATGGGCGTCGGCATTTGGTCAACTCTGTGCGGCCTGTTCACCATACTCACCATGGTGGTATCTTACAACTGCTATGGAAAGAAGCACGGTTTGGATCTGGCAGTGGTAGGAGTTAAGATGCCTGCAAAGAAACTTGGCCTCAGCATACTCCTTGCTGTTATAATTGCAGTGATGGCTTATGTCTGCGTGTTTACTGTTGACTACTTCTTCTATGCCGACTTTAGAATTTGGACGCTGGCAATCAAGGCTTTTGAAGCTCCGATACTCAGGTATCTGCCCTTTGGCCTGCTGTTTGTCACCTTCTATGTGGCAAGCTCTGTAGCCACCAACTGCTTCAACTACAATGATATCGGAGGAAAGCCCTGGGTCAATACCGTTATTGTCGGTTTATTCACCGCACTTCCGGCAATTATTCTTCCTGCGATTCAGTATGGCACATATTTCACCCAGAAACATATGATGTGGGCTCAGGAGGCTGGTGTGGCCGGCAATCCTCCCATGTATGTTCTGTGGCTGTTCCCGATAATACTGATACTCTTCTTTACCACTGTGAGTAACCGCATACTCTACAAGGTCACAAAGAACCCGTATATCCCCGGTGTTGTGAATGCCATTATGGTTGCTCTGATGACCATAACCAACACTTGCACTACATTATAAATAATAATTAATTTCTATACTTTTCGCTCCTTTAGCATTTGCGGGGCCGCAGCTGCGGCTGCGGTCCCGCCCGTCCCCTAAAGTCAAAGGCATTGATCGGCAGATAGTGTGGAGTGCCGGCAAAAAAATGAAGGGAGGTATGAGATAAACGGCCTGGCAGCCCAGGCTAAATCTACTGCGGCGGGATATCCGGCCAAAAGGGAAAAGGGCCGAAGGACCGCTCCACATGGAATAAATGCGGAAATTATTTGACGGACAACAAATTGCGAGAAAGGAAGAGGGATAATGGAAAAAGTAAAGAAAAAAGCAAAGATATGGCTATGCATAGGTATAGCCCTTATGTTACTCAGCGCCATAGTAGTGTCCTCAGTGCAGACCAGCGGCGGAAGGGTGACCATGAAGGAGCTCAGCATCATGACCGACAGCGGCTACCAGATGAGCGCCTATCTCTTTGTGCCTGACACCGCCACTGCCGAAAATCCGGCGCCCGCAATAGTCACCAGCCACGGCTACCTGAACAACAAGGAGATGACGGACGCAAACTTCGTTGAGCTGTCCCGCCGGGGCTTTGTGGTGCTCAGCATTGACCAGCCCGACCATGGCGACAGCGATGTGGACGAAAACTTCTTCATAATGCAGCCGGACGGCGTATACCAGGGCGTCCTGGCCCTGAGCCGTATGCCCTTTGTGGACGTGGAGCGCATAGGCATCACCGGACACTCCATGGGCGGCTGGTCCACCAATGCAGCCATCAACACCGATAACGCCGCCGAGGAGCAGCTGATAGCGGCGGCACTTATCCACTGCAATGACCCCATGGTAACCGATGACAGCGGGAACTATGCCAACGTATACGGGACCCGGGACGTGGGCGTTATCGCCGTGCAGTATGACGAGTTCTTCCACCAGTGGACCGATGAAAACGGCGTGCTGCGCCAGGCACCCTATTACATGGACAGCCCCACTGCCCAGGCCTTCCTGTACTTTGGCAATGACCCCACCGGCCTGGAGAAGCGGGAAGCCTATACATACTACACCGAGACCATTGACGGGGAAGAGGTTACCCATGTCATTTACCGGCCCGATGTGATACACCCCTGGTCCCATTTCTCCGCCAAGTCCGAGACCTGCGTGATAGACTTCTTTACCCAGGCGCTGGACGCCCCCAATCCCATAGACAGCTCCAACCAGGTGTGGCAGTGGAAAGAGGCCTTTAACCTGGTGGGCCTGGCCGGCCTGGTTATATTCATCTGCTCCTTCGGCATCCTGATGGTGTTTACGCCCATGTTCTCCAGCCTCAGGGCGGCCGAACCGGTGCAGCCTGCAATAGTGACCGACAACAAGGGCAAGCTGTGGTTCTGGCTCAGCCTCGCTGCCGGAGCTCTGTATGGCACAGTCAGCTACCTGCCTCTGGTGACCTGGGGCAACTCCATGGCCGTTGCCCAGGTGGAAAGTATGGGCCTGGGCCTCTGGTCCACCGGCTGCGGTGTGTTTGCCATACTCAGTATGCTGGCCTTCTACTACGGCTACGGCAAGAAGCACGGCATGGACCTGGCGGCGGTGGGAGTAAAGATGCCTGCAAAGAAACTGGGCCTGAGCATACTCCTGGGCCTGATAATTGCAGTGATGGTCTATGTGTGCGTGTTCACCGTGGACTACTTCTTCTACTCCGACTTCAGGATCTGGACCCTGGCTATCAAGGCCTTTGAAGCCCCCATACTGAAGTACCTGCCCTATGGCCTGCTGTTCATCACCTTCTATGTGGCAAGCTCCGTGGCCACCAACTGCTTCAACTATAATAATATCGGCGGCAAGTCCTGGGTAAACACCGTAATAGTGGCCTTCTTTACCTGCCTGCCTGCCATAATCCTCCCGGCGATACAGTACGGCACTTACTTCAGCCAGAAGCACATGATGTGGGCTCAGGGCGCAGGCTCGGCCGGCAATCCTCCCATGTATATACTGTGGCTGTTCCCCATCATCCTTATCCTGTTCTTCAGCACGGTCATCAACAGGATAGTGTATAAGGCGACCAAGAACCCGTATATCACCGGCGTCACCAACGCCATAATAGTGGCCATTATCACCATAACCAACACCTGCACCACAGTCATCTAAATACCTGATTCACCGGAGATGCCGGATACTGGAGCCGCCGCCCTGGCGGCGGCTCCTCTTGTATTGATCCGGGTCCGGAGCGGTGGAGGCGGGCAATGACAAAACAAATAAACTGCAGAGCCAGACTGTCCGGCGGGGCCGGTAAAAAATATATGAAATTTGACAAAATATCAGGAAATTAACTTGCGCGGTATTTTGATTTCGTATATAATAATCTGTAGATTTGTTGATAGACCTGTCTCCAATAAGCTCAAGTGCGGAGATGGGTAATAATTATTTTCAGGAGGGATTTCCCATGATTCTCGATACTTCAAAGTATATTGGCAAGTGCGATTGCGGCCGGGTACACGAACTGCGTACCAAACTGGTGGTCTGCGAGTATGGGGCCTTGGACTCTTTCGATAAGTACATGGATGACTGCGGCCTGAGCGGTTTCCGCACGGTCATATATGATACCAATACATACAACCTGCCCACCATGGTGCATGTAAAGGCGGACCAGGAAATCGTGCTGGAAGCTCAGGGACTCCACTCTGAAAAGGGACTTATTGAGGACATGATGACCAAGCTCCAGCGCAAGCCGGACGTTATCGTAGTCGTGGGCGCGGGAACGCTCATGGACTTTGGCCGCTACAGCGCCTATAAACTGGGCATACCCTTTGTGGCCATCCCCACCCTGGTGTCCTCCGACGGCTTTACTGCCAATATCTGCTCTATCATCATCGACGGCCAGAAGAAGTCCATCCCCATGATAGCTCCGGACGCAGTCATCTGCGACCTGAACATCGTCAAGGGCGCGCCCCACTTCCTCACCGTCTCCGGCGTGCAGGACATCCTGTCCAAGTATGTCTCCATTGCCGACTGGAAGATAGCCCACCTGGTCTCCGGGGAGTATTTCTGCCAGCGTGTGTGCGACATGGCCCAGGAGGCCCTGGACACCATGGTCAAATGCGCCAATGATATGCGGGACGGAAAGCCCGACGATTTCGAGGCCATGGCCTATGCCCAGATGCTCTCCGGCCTGACCATGCAGATCCTGAATCATTCCCGTGCCGCCTCCGGCGCCGAGCACCTCATCGCCCATCTGGTGGAGATGAAGCCCAAGGGCTTTGAAAATGCCCACGGTATGCACGGCGAGTGCGTGGGCGTGGGCACGATAATCTGCGCCGATGAGTACCACCGCTTGGCCGAGAGAGATACCGTGGAGGTCCGGCCATTCCAGCCTCTGGACGAGGCCTGGGTGCGGGATATCTTCGGCGACTTGGCCGACGGGATATTCAAGGAATGTGAAAATGACGTGCTGGCCAGCTTTGACGAGCACGAGATCCAGAAACATTGGCAGGAGATAAGGGATATTATAGCCGCGATACCCAGCGCCGAAGAACTGACGGAGCTCTTCAAGGCCATCGGCGCCAAGCACAGCCTCAGCGAGCTGGGCATAGACGAGAGCATGAAGCACGATGCTTTGGATATCTCGGCAGCAATACGCAACCGGCTGACCTTCAACCGCATGAGACGACTGATTGTGGACTGAGAAAGAGACGAAAGAGGCGGCAATCCACCGCCTCTTTTCAGAATCCGGGATAAAAATCTTACAGAAAGGAAAAAGCTATGCAATATATAATGTCCTTGGATCAGGGTACTACCAGCAGCCGCTGTATCCTCTTTGACAAGGCCGGCAATATCTGCTCCAGCGTTCAAAAGGAATTCAAGCAGATCTTCCCGCAGCCCGGCTGGGTGGAGCACAATGCGGAAGAGATATGGGACGTCACCCTGGAAGTATCCAGAGCGGCCATGTCAAAGCTGGGGGCCACGGCGGACGATGTTGCTGCCATTGGTATTACAAACCAGAGAGAGACGACAGTCGTCTGGGACAAGGATACCGGAGAGCCCATTGCCAACGCCATCGTTTGGCAGTGCCGCCGTACCTCGGATATAATAGATAAGCTGGTGGATGACGGTTACGGAGACCTTATCCGCAGCAAGACCGGCCTTGTGCCGGACGCCTATTTCTCCGGCTCCAAGATAAAGTGGCTGCTGGACAACGTGCCCGGAGCCAGAAAACGGGCCCAGGCGGGGAAGCTCCTCTTCGGCACCATAGACACCTGGCTCATCTGGAAGCTCACCGGCGGCCGGGTCCATGTGACGGACCACACCAACGCCAGCCGCACCATGCTCTACAACATACATGAGCTGTGCTGGGACAAGGAGCTGCTGGATATATTGGATATTCCGGAGTGCATGCTGCCGGAGGTAAAGCCCTCCAGCTGCGTGTACGGCAAGACGGAATTTGAGCTCTACGGCGGGGAGATACCTATAGCCGGAGCTGCCGGCGACCAGCAGTGCGCCCTCTTCGGCCAGTGCTGCTTCAAGCCCGGAGACCTGAAGAACACCTACGGAACGGGCTGCTTCCTGCTGATGAACACCGGCGACAAGCCGGTGGAGAGCAAAAACGGGCTGGTCAGCACCATTGCCGTGAGCTATGACGACAAGGTGATATATGCCCTGGAGGGCAGCATCTTTGTGGCGGGGGCGGCCGTCCAATGGCTCAGAGACGAGCTGGGAGTGGTGACCAACGCCGCAGAGAGCCAGGAATATGCCCAGCGTGTGGATGATACGGCGGGGGGCTATGTGGTGCCCGCCTTCACCGGCCTGGGCGCCCCCTACTGGAACCAGCGGGCCAGGGGCGTGGTGGTAGGCTTGACCCGGGGCTTTGGACGGGCTCATCTGGTGCGGGCCACCCTGGAGTCTCTGGCTTACCAGACCTATGACATTGCCAGGGCCATGGAGCGGGACTCCGGTATAAAGATCGGGGAACTGAAGGTGGACGGCGGCGCCTGCGCCAACGACTTCCTCATGCAGTTCCAAAGCGATATAATAGGCTGCGACGTGTACCGCCCCCAGTGCATCGAGACGACCGCCCTGGGCGCCGCCTATTTGGCCGGACTTGCCGTGGGTTACTGGGAGAGCCTGGACGATATCCGGAACAACTGGGCCATAGACCGCATCTTCTCCCCCACCATGGAGGAGAAAAAACGCATAAATAATTTGAAAGGCTGGCACAGAGCCGTGGACTGCGCTCTGAGCTGGGCGGAAGCAGACGAGGAATAAGGACATATGGATTACGGCAAACTAAAGAATACGGAGCTCTTCCTCTTTGATATGGACGGCACGCTCTACCTGGGCGACGAGGTGTATGAGGGAGCCATCCAGCTGATGGAGGACCTGCCCAAACTGGGCAGAAAATATATTTACCTGACCAACAATTCCTCCCGGGCAGGCACGGATTATATCACAAGACTCAAGGGTCTGGGCTTTCCCTGCGAGGCGGAAAATGTGTTCACCTCCGGCATGGCTACCGGGATGTACCTGAACCAAAACTACCCGGGGGCCAAGGTCTACCTGGTGGGCACCCAGGCCTTTCGCCGGGAGCTTTTGAGCTACGGCATAGAACTGGTGGAGGAAAATGCCGACGTGGTGGTGGCCGGCTTCGACACGGAGCTGGTGTATGAAAAGCTGAACAAGGCCTGCCACTTCCTGCGCCGGGGCGCCGTCTTCATTGCTGCAAATCCCGACTGGGTCTGCCCCATGCCCAACGACGAGGTGCTGCCGGACTGCGGCAGTATCTGCGCCCTGCTCACAGCCTCCTCCGGCAGGGAGCCAATCTACATCGGCAAACCCAACCGGAACATGATAGACGTGATATCCAAGATGACAGGCATAGCCAACGAGCACATCTGCGCCGTGGGCGACAGGCTGTATACGGATATAGCCGTGGCCCAGAATGCCGGCGCCGTGTCGGTGCTGGTGCTGTCGGGAGAGACGGACAAGGCCATGGTGGAAGCGGCGGAGCGCAAGCCGGATTATGTGCTGGCGGATGTGCACGAGCTGCACACTATACTGAAAGAAATCTGAAAAAAGAAAGTGGCTGAGGGGCCGGGAGACCGCCCCTCAGCTTGCCCTTGTTTTGAAATATGGAAATTATCGCAAAATATTCGCTGCCTATCCTGGCGGCCCTGCTGCTAATAATCTTTTACCTGCGCCTGCCTGACCTGCAAAGCTGCACCCTGCAGCGCTCCGGCGGCCGCCGCCTGGACAGGGTGGACGCCGCCCTTATGGCGGGGATAAGCCTGGTCTATGCCTGCGTTGCCTTTTGGAACCTGGGGGATACCCAGGCCCCGGAGAGCTTTGTGAACATGGAACAGCGCAGCGCCACGGTGGAACTGGAAGCGGATGGGGCCCGGGAGCTGATGCTCTACAGCGGTGTGGGCATAGGGGAGTATACCATCGAGTTCTCTTCCGACGGGGAGAACTACAGCCCCCTCACCACTTTCAGCCAGACCCACGGAGAGGTGCTGAAGTGGAACAAGGTGGAGCTGGAGGGCGGATTGCCCCAGGGCTATCTGCGCATCAGCGCCACGGGCAATGTTTGGCTGGGGGAGATCGTGGCCCGGGACGGAGATGGGAACCTTATCCCCGCCTCCTGCAACGAGGCTGCTCTCACCGACGAGCAGGAGCTGTGCCCGGCGGAGCAGACTTTTATGAACTCCAGCTACTTTGACGAGATATACCACGCCCGCACTGCCTGGGAGAATCTCAACGGGGTCTATCCCTATGAGATAACCCACCCGCCTCTGGGCAAGGAGATAATCGCCCTGGGCATAGCCATATTCGGCATGACTCCCTTCGGCTGGCGTTTTTCCGGCACCTTCTTCGGAGTGCTGATGCTGCCGATAATGTATGTATTCCTGAAGAAGCTCTTTGGCGGAAGAACGGCCCCTGCCGCAGGCACCATAGTTTTTGCCGCCGACTTCATGCACTTTGTGCAGACCCGCATCGCCACCATAGATACCTATGCAGTGTTCTTCATACTGCTGATGTATCTGTTCATGTACCTGTTCTTTACAGAGAACAGACTGAGATACCTGGCCCTTTCCGGCCTGTTTTTCGGCTTGGGGGCAGCCAGCAAATGGACCTGCCTCTATGCCGGGGCCGGCCTGGCGCTGATATGGGTATGGTATTGGATCAGAAATGCCCGACTGGGGATTCGGGCCTTTTTCAAAAACTGCGATTTCTGCCTGATTTTCTTTGTGCTGCTGCCCTGTGCCATATACTATCTGTCCTATATCCCCTATGCCCAGGCTCGGGGCGGCCTGCCCCTGTTCAGCATGGACTATCTGAAAATGGTGCTGGACAACCAGGAGTACATGTTCAACTACCACTCCAATATAGTGGCCACCCATCCCTACTCCTCCCGCTGGTACCAGTGGATATTCGATATCCGGCCCATACTCTATTACCTCCAGTATCTGCCGGAGGGGATGCGTTCCAGCTTCGGGGCCTTCGTGAACCCGGCGCTGTGCTGGGGCGGCTTCATCGGCCTCTTTGTCCTGGGCTACCTGGCCATAGGCCGCCGGGACCAGAGGGCCGCCTTCATCCTCCTGGGCTACCTGGCCCAGCTGCTGCCCTGGGTCTTCGTCTCCCGCCTCACCTTTGAATACCACTATTTCCCCTGCACTGTGTTCCTGGTGCTGACCATGGGCTATATCTTCAACCTCATGGAGCTGAACTGCCGCCGGGGGAAGGCCTGGGCCTGGAGCTTTGCCCTGGGCTGCCTGGCCCTCTTCGTGCTGTTCTATCCGGCCCTCTCCGGCGCCCCGGTGGACAATGCCATTGCCACCCGGCTCCTGGGCTGGCTGCCCAGCTGGCCCTTCTAGGCGCAGGCTGCGGTATCCATTATAATGTGTTGTGAGATTGACTGCCGGTGCCCTATAAAGGCACCGGCATTTTGTATATTTTTATACTTGAATTTTTGTAGAAAATCACTATAATGTGGGGCAGTTGAAAGAAAGAAGAGGTTAATACATGGGTATAGCGCTTTTGGGCAAACTGTGTTCCCTGTTTTTGATAATGCTGGCCGGATATGTGCTGGTGCGCTGCGGGCTGCTCCGCTCCGAAGACAGCCACACTCTGTCCGTGCTGTGCCTGTATCTCATCTGCCCCTGCAGCATAATCTCCGCCTTCCAGATAGAGAGCAATCCCGACATAGTCTCGGGACTGCTGCTGTGCCTTGCTGCGGCGGTAGTCATCCATGCGGTCTACATCACGGCGGTGACGCTGCTGAAAAAGCCCCTGAAGCTGGACGCAGTGGAGCAGACCTCCATAATATATACAAATGCCGGCAATCTCATCATCCCCATCGTCAGCTCCGTACTTGGGCCGGAATGGGTGATATATACCTGCGCCTTCATGTGTGTCCAGATACCTCTCCAGTGGAGCCACTGCAAGAGCATCATCTGCAATGAACACCATCTGGACATCAGGAAAATTCTCACCAATGTAAATATGCTCTCGGTCTTTGCAGGAATCATTATCTTTGCCTTTGGCATAGAGCTGCCTGAGTTCCTCCAGAGCACTATAGATACTGTGGGCAGCACCATAGGCCCCATATCCATGCTGGTGGTGGGTATGCTTATCGGCGGCATAGATCTGAAGGATATCTTCCTGCGCCGCCGCACCTGGCTCATCACCGCCATGCGCCTTGTGGTGATGCCCCTTATCGCTGTGCTGATCCTGCGCATAGGTGCGGGCCACAGCTCCCTGCCGGAGGCGGAGAAGATGCTGATGATAAGTCTTCTGGCAGCTGCGGCTCCCGCCGGAGCTACCGTCACACAAATGGCCCAGGTCTACGGAGCCAACGAGCATGACGCCTGTTCCATAAATGTGCTCACCACCCTGCTGTGCATAGTCACCATGCCACTTATGGTGGCACTGTACCAGCTGTGATTTTTTGGAGCGGCGGAGAATTTTGTAGGATTGTCAAACATATTGAACAACGAACTCTAAGGGAGAGCGCCAGCCAAGAGGTCTCATAGGTATGGTGTTGGAGCGGCGGTTGTAAACAGCGAGCAGCTTGGAAAAGTCGTCCAGAGAATAAAAACTATGGCAGGAGTAAAAGCGTTTCTGATCCTCACGATGACTGCGCTCCACCTTGCCGTTGTGTCTAGGAGTGTAAGGGCGGATGAGCTTATGTCTAATGCCCAGCTGGGCAGCAGTGGCCTCAAACAGAGTAGGTAAATCCCGCTTGC